>MNYA01000261.1 GCA_001872985.1 bacterium CG2_30_54_10
GAGCATTTTTCTCAAGAATTTCCTTATCTAAGTGCCATTCGCGCGTGCCCCCCTTTTTTGAGAAGTTACGTTGTTTCCGTATCGAAAATACTTCGGATTTCCCTCTCGCAGAAAAGTTGGTCAGCCCGGAACCGGGGCTTTGCCCTTTCGTGAAATCAACCCCTGAAAAATCTTCGATAGCCGATTTGTATCGGCCAGAGAACGGCCATCCGGTTTCTCGGCCAACATTCCCAGAACCCCCATCAGATTGACAAAACCCTTGTCCGAGGCGCCAGAGAAATGTTCTCCGACAGCCATAATGAGCATCGTAAATGCATCGACGGGCCCTATCGCCGCCGCCGCCCGCGCAACCGGAATTGCGTCTCCTACCGCACCTGCAAGGGAAATCGAACGCGTCAGGCGCTGCAGAACCTGAAGGTTTTTCGGGACGAGGCTGGAAAGGCGTTTCAGGGTTTCCGCGGATTCTTGCCAGCGGTTCTCCATTTCAAAGGCCTCGGCGAGAATCAGGTAGGCCTGCGGAAGTTTGGGGTAAAGCCTGATCGAAACCTGAAGCGAATTAATTGCCTTTAGCCATTCGCGTTTGCGATGATAGATCTGTCCAAGTGCATAATGGGCTTTGAGAATGTTCGGGCTTATCGAAAGTGCCCGCAGAAAATTGGTTTCAGCCTCATCAAGTGCGCCTTCTCTGAGGCTCAACTCACCGAGAGCGACAAACACTTGATGCAGGTTCGGGGAAACCTTCAGGATCTGCTCCAAAAGTTTGCGAGCATCTTTCAGTTTCCCGGCTTTTATGGCACTCTGGGAACTTTCCCACAAACCTCGGACTTTTGAATCCCCGATCGCCCCGCCCTTTGCGATGAATTTTTTCCGATGTTCCTCGACCGCGGTTTTGAGGATTCCATCGAAAGTTTTGAGCATGTTGCCATTTTCGTGAGAAACCAAGGAAAACACTTCTCCAATGCAGTACATCCCGCTCATGATTGTTTCTGGGGAATCACCGGAAATAAGCTTGAGAAGTGCGTCCAGAACATCGGTAAAGCCCCATTCCCACAAAACCCTGATGGCGTTGGCCCTGATCCGGTTGTTCGATGAATCGAGAAACCGGCGGAGAGAAGTGACTGCGCCCGAATGCGGCTGTTTGGGCTTTAGTTTCTGCAGGGCTTCGATGACATTCCCAATGACGCGGTCATCCTCATCGTTCAGGAAGGGTAGCAAAAGCGGAAAATGTTCCTCCTTCCCATATTTTCCGATGATCGTGGCGAGGTTGCTACGGATGTGGGGAGCGGGCTCCTTTTCAAGGCGCTTGAGCAGCGGCTGAACCCCCTGTTCCTGGTAAAGCTCGCCAACGCCGATCGCCGCTTGCAGGCGAACCTCGGGGGCCGGATCATCCAGCATCGGAATCAGTTGGATGGCAAAATCCTTCTTCTGAAACTTTCGCAATGCCACAACCGCATTCCGCCTGACGTCTGGATCTCCATCTTTCATATATCCCAAAAGATTCTTAAAATAGGGTTCCAGCTTAATTTCGCCGATCGCGTAGATAGCTGAAACGCGAAGGTTCTTTTCGTGACTGGCCAACATCTCTTTGAGCGTGCTTGAGACGTCGAAATCCCCGAATCGGAAAATGGCTTTCACAGCGTTTGCCTTCACGCGGGGATTCGAGTCGTAGAGATACGGCTGTAGGATCCCGACGGTCGTGTTCTTGTTCAGGTTCCCGAGTGCCTCGATCGCATTGGCTTGGACTCTCGGATCCTTGTCGCTGAGAAGTCCCTGGAACATCGGGATCATCGAGTCGTTGATGTGCTGGCCTAGCACCCCGACCACGGTCGCCCGGACCCGCTCATTTTTTTCCTGAAGGATCAGTTTCCGGAGAAGGGCAAGGCACATTGGGGTGGCGATCCCGCCCAGCGCACGTACGATTCCCTGAAGAGCTTCCTCGGCAAGCAGGTTTTCCTTTTTTCCAGCGACCTCTTCCTTCAGATAGGCCTCGACAGTTGCAATCAGCGCCGACACAGACTCTTCGGAACGCTGTTTGATGAGAGTCTCGGCAGCCGTCAATCGCGCCTCGAGATGCATATCGCTCAATGCCGAAATCAGGATCGGAGCTGATTTTTTCGGATCCATGCGGGAGACGGCAAGAACGAGGTAATCTTCGAGGTTATCACTTTGGTAACGCTCGAAGATCAAATCGGCGGCCATATCCCCGCGCAACTTGCTGATGGAAATGAGGCTGCGGCGGCGGAGTTCGTAGTCAGGGCCGGTAAGCAACCGAAGCAACGCGGAAAAAATCTCGGTTAGGGTCTTTTGCATCTGATCAACCATTTTTTATCGAATCTTGTCAGTGCGTAGTATAATTCCGCCAACGGGATAAAACAACAGACCTTCTCTCGGCTTCTCTCGGCTTCTCTCACCGCTCTGGCGCAAACCGATCTTTCTCTCGCGTTTCCGATTTGAAATCGGTGGCCCGGCTGGAATAGAGTGAGGATGTGAAAATGAAGGTAACGATGGGTCCATTTGAAAAGGCGAAAGATTCAAGACAAGAAGGCTTGGCCTTTTCCGTGGTTCTGCTGGTCATAGTTCTGGCCCGGCCCTGGTTTTCGGCGACCCAGGGGATGTCAGAAATCAACGGAAAATCGGCCGATCCCATTGCGGTCTGGCGGGAGATCGCCAGTGCTACTGTTTCCCCGGAACTCCGCCTAGTCCCCGCCAGCCACCCGCCTTGCATGTTCGAAGGGGTCGATGAATCTGGAAAAGTCAAATGGTACGCGATCTTCACTTCCACCATGTGGGACCGAACTTATGGGTACGTCGGCCCGATCGATCTGATGATTGGTGTTGACGAGAAAAACCGCATTACCGCCGTCCGGGTACTGGGACATCACGAAACACCCTCATTCGTTCAAGGTATTGACGAACCTTGGTTTCTCGACCAGTTCATCGGGAAGGGCATCGAAGACCCCATCGAGCCTGGGATCGATTTCGACGGGATCACACGTGCCACAATTACCACAAAAGCCATCGCGGCAGATATCCGCAGTGGAATCCGACTGTTGGCCGGGGCACCTGCTGGATCATCGAGTTCCGTTGCACCTTCAAAAAGTATGCATTGGAACATCTGGTGTCTGGCCGGTGCGGTGGCCATCTCTCTGCTCGGGATCAGGCTTCCCAGGCCGTTCTCCTCAGTGGCTATCGTCGGCCTTCTTGGGGTGGCCACTCAGCAGTTTCTCTCAATGGCCCACCTTCAAATGCTCTTGAGATCACCGTCGGCTGCGTTCTACCTGCCATCGGCCCTGATGGTCTTCCTCGCCGTGGCCGGATCGTTCGCGATCGTCAAGCCTCGCGGTTACTGCGTCTGTTTGTGCCCGATGGGCCGCGTTCAGGATCTTCTGACTGCCCTGATTCAGACCTCTGCGCCTGCTGACCCCGTGGCCCAGACCTCTTTGCCCGCTGACCCCGTGGTTTATCCAATCGGCCGCGTTATCTGCTGGAGCGGCCTTATTGCGTTGGGTTTCTCCGCCGCGCCCCCCCTGGAAAAACTCGAAGTATTCACGCCTCTTTTCCTGAACGGAGGCGGTCCACTGGGAATACTACTTGTTTTCGCTGCGTTAACAGGGGCGGTTGTGCTTCCCAGGTTCTACTGCCGGGCCCTCTGCCCCCTTAATCCATTGTTCGAAGACCTTGAAACCGCCAAAGGTTTTTGGAAAAAGCCGCACCCCCTTGGCCGAAATACCGAGGATGATAATGAACCGCCGACAACTCCTGCTTAACCTTTGTTCGATCGCCGGATGCGCCGGAATTGCTGGGTTGCTTCTGAACCAGACGCAATCGTCCGCACCGTCCCGGCAATCCGCCACAGGCGCTTCGGCACGTTTTGACCCTCTGGAAGCCCGCAAGAAGCTGCAACTTCTCGAAAGCAAAGGATTCCATCCCCGAGAGGCGATGTACTGGGAAAAGGCCCCTGGCGGCCTTATCAGATGCACCCTATGCCCGAAGTTCTGCAGTTTGCGCCCTTTCGAAAGAGGGAACTGCCGCGTCAGGGTCAGCCTTGAAAATCGGCTCGCCACGCTGGTTTACGGTCGTCCATGTTCCGTCGCTATCGACCCGATCGAGAAGAAGCCGGTTTTCCATTTCCTTCCGGGTTCCACCGCTTTCTCATTTGCCACAGCGGGATGTCTTCTCGCTTGCCGCTACTGCCAGAATTGGCAGATATCTCAGGCAAACCCCGAGGATCTCGATTCGGAGGATCTTCCACCCGAGGCGGCCATTTCCGCGGCGGCCCGTTCCGGCTGCCGTAGCATCGCATATACCTATACCGAGCCGACGATCTTCTACGAGTATATGCTTGACACCGCACGCCTGGCTCGGGAAGCCGGACTCGGCAACATCGTCATATCCTGCGGGTACATCAACCCCGAGCCCCTCGCCCAGTTGACGCCGTTCCTTGATGTCATGAAGGTCGATTTGAAAGGTTTCACCCAGCGCTTCTACCGGACCGTCTGCGGCGGAACGCTGGATCCGGTACTCAAGACCCTTGAGGGGCTTTCCCATACCAAGGTTCTGATAGATGTTGTGACACTGGTTCTTCCCACGTTGAACGATGACATGGCGACAATGGAAAAAATGTTCCGGTGGCTCCACGAAAAACTGGGCCCCGACATAAGCCTTTTTCTATCAAGGTTTCACCCGACGTTCCAGTTGCGCAACCTTCCTCCGACCCCGGAAGAAACCGTGGCAAAGCTTCGCGAAAAAGCCATGCAAATCGGCCTCCGGTATGTCTACGTCGGCAATTCAACAGGCCACGAGGGGGAAAACACCTACTGCCCGAATTGCCACAAGGTGGTAATCGGAAGAGTCGGCTACCAACTGACCGAAAATCACATCGTCAAAGGCGTCTGCGAATTTTGCAAGACGGCAATTCCCGGCGTTTGGGAATAAATGCATCTGGTAACTTCTCAAAAAAGGGGGGCACGCGCCCCCCTTCGCCTCGTGAAGTGAATTCGCGAGGCTCATCCCCCGCAGTCGGGCGCTTTGCGCCCTCCGGTCTGCCTTCACTCTTCCCCCGACTTATTGAGATGATACTGCATCTGCTCAAAAAGAAGGGGCATTAGCTGTACCCTCAGAATTCCTGATCTCGACAGGCTTTTTCCCTACAGCTTCAGTAAGAGTTTAGCCGTTTGAAAAAATGGAGAACGAAGGAATTTAGGAGAAGTGGAGACAGAGGAAATGATGAGTGATGAATGATGAATGATGAATGATGAATGGAGAATTTGGAGAGGTTTTCTCGAGAATCCCATTATTTTTTTCTCCCATGATCTCCATTTTCTCCCATCGCGACGGCCAAACTTCACTAAATTCATGTTTCAATGCCTGCTTTGAAATGTTCTGTCGGAATTCAGCGAAAAAGTGGCAGCGGCTTCCAGCCGCTGCGACGCGGCAAGATGCCGCGTCCACTATTTGTGGCCGAACCGAGAAATTTAGCGGACATTGTTAGTCGCGGCCTTCACTCTTCCCCCGACTTATT
>MNYA01000008.1 GCA_001872985.1 bacterium CG2_30_54_10
TTCTACGAGTATTATTGGTTGGTGTTTTTACCCCGAATTATTGAGGTGATACGATTGAACTTTCATCAGGAAAAATTTTAAACACGATGGGCTTTCTTGGAATGCCCAACGTCAGAGTGTTTCCCGTAAAAGAGGAGTCAGGAAAAATTCTGGTTGAGTTTCCTGATGACTTGCCTTCATACCTCCCTGCTTCCTAGCATTTTTTTCCCTTCTTTCGCCGTCTTGATCCAGACCCCGGACGAAGGAAAACTTGGGATCCTGCCGATGGTACCCTTCCGAAGAGGCGTTTAGCCATGGATATGTGTCAACATTTCAGATCCTTGCAATTGCCATTTCCGGTGTCATTGCCCTTTTCAGCGGCATTAGCACTGTCATTGGCCTTTGCATTGATGCTCCTCCTCGCATTTCCCGCCGGCATTTATGCGCTCAATCAGCGAACCGCAAGCCAACCCGAAGGGCTCCCGCCGCCCAATCCGCCGGTACCATTCCCGATTCCGACAGGGGAATCGATTTACCAGACCATGAAGGTCGTGGGTCTGTCCGGTGATTGGGACCTGAACTCCGCGACAGGATTCATGAAAAATCCAGTGGGAACCGCCTGGGAAGTCATTCTCCACCTTCCCGCCGGCCGCCATGAATTCCGATTCGTCGCTAACCGCTCCTGGTCCGTATACTGGGGTGCTCCTCTCGTCGGCGCCCCAGCGGGAACGGCTGGCACCGCTATTTTAATGGGAAGGAACCTTTTAATTGAGGTTCCAATAACTCGACAATACCGGATCCGGTTCGATGACAGGAGCGCGAAATACTCGTTCGATCAGGCCGGAGGATCTCTTCCACCCAGCGCGAACGCGGGTGCTGATATGGTCGTTGGGCCCGGAACCAACGTCCAGTTCAACGGTCTCGCCTCTTACGACCCCGACGGAACGATCGCATCCTATACCTGGAGCAACGGCCTGATCGGCCCCACTCCAAACATGGTCTACAACGAACCGGGAATCTTCGATGTCGAATTGACAGTCACCGACAACGATGGAAACACCAGCCAGGATTCCGTGCGCGTATCGGTCGAGGCCGAGGTGGCGCTCATCGGCGATCTTCGTCGCGAAACTCTTTATTACGTGCTCGCACCGCGCTTCTTCAACGGAGACACCACCAACGATTTCTATTGCAGAGAAAGGGTCATCCGTGACGACCCCCATTGGCGCGGCGATTTCGCTGGACTGATGCAACGGCTCGATTATATTAAGGAACTCGGTTTTACAGCCCTATGCCTGTCACCCCACGTTGAAAACCGCGGAGCTCTCGATTACGCAGGAAACAATCCCTACGACTGGATAACCGCCGACCCCAGACTTGAAACTCCTTTGGCACGCTATGTCGATCTTATTATTGCTGCGCACCAAAGAGGCCTTAAAGTTATTCAGTCGATGATCGTCAATCACACATCCAACTACGGAATTCGGGGACAAGTCTGGATAGACCGGCTTCCCCACAAGTTCTACCGAGCGACCGGGATGCAGGTTCCATGGCCATATATTTTCAATCTTGGAAACTACAAGCATCACTTTCGGGAAGACAACGACAACCCTCGCACGCCGGAATGGTTTCAGGATCAGCTTTATCGCGACCCCTGGGGAAAAGGTCCCCTGCTCGATCCTAAGACGGGAACCGTCCTTCCCCTTGATGACTATCGTCCGGACCGTTTCTTCGACACCGACGAGCAGAGCCTCGACATCGAATGGTATCATCGAAATGGCTGGCTTGCCGCGGCAGATTCATCAAACACGGTTGCGCTTCAGGGCAAGCACCTCGATGGGGACTCGCTCGATCTCGCGACTGAAAACTGGCGTGTGAAGCGCTATATCAACGCAGCGGTCCGCCACTGGATCGACCTTGGAATTGACGGCGTCTGGATCGAGTATGCCGGGAATACCGACCGTAATGAGCTTCTGACCATGGTCAATGATTGGAAGGAAAAAAAGCCCCAGCTCTACGTGATCGCCGATGTCGGAGCGCTCGGATCTGGGTTTGGTCTGCTTGCCAAGGATGCATTTCCCTCGGAGCTGGCTCCGTGGTGGTACAGCCGGACAGGAACCGATCCGAACGATCCTGATTCCGGGATTTACTCCGGCCTTGCAGTAGTCGACACGGCATTGATGAGGGCTTTTCCGGAAACCATCGCGAGCGGAAATTTCGGCGGACTGGAAAACACTTTCAAGGCCGACTGGGCCTACGGCGATCCGACTACCCTCGTCACCTGCTTCCATTCACCGCGGGAGGGCCCCGTCGCCGATCCTGTCATGAAATTCGGAGGGGAAACCTGGAAGGCCGCCGTTGCCTACAATCTCCTTTGGACAACCAGAGGTACTCCATGCATCCAGCAAGGGGAAGAGATTGAGTTCATGAAAGGCGCACCGCTTTTTCCGACCGTAGCGGGGCTAATGCTCGATCGGACCGCCCATGCTTACTTTGGCACGAACCTCGATTTCAACGCTCTTCCAACAACCAAGGCCCACCCGCTATTTCAGCATCTGAAACGGCTCAACCTGATCCGATCGCGGGTTCCGGCCCTTCAGATGGGCGGGCTCTTTAACGGCCGTGAATGGACCAGCGGCATGAGCTTCGTCCGGGATTATCGCAACGGCGAAAGCTACGCAGTGGTCGGCTTGGCAGCATTCGTTGATCAGGAAATTACGGTGGACCACGTCCGCAACGGAATTTACGCTGACGCGGTCACCGGCCAGACTCAGGTCGTGGCCACTGCCGGCACCACACTGAGTTTCTCGGTCAAAGGCAACTCCGCCGGCATCTGGATCCTCAACGGCCCCGGTAAGTTAGGTCAGGACGGCGCTTACCTGCGCTGATCCCGAGAAACCTCCCACCGATTAATTTCGGGTTTAAGGTCAGCCCTATATGCGCTGACGACGGCTTCAGGGGTTGGAAAAAAAACGGCGTTGTTTGAGCTTAATCCAGCCGAGCCATCCTTCGCGATCCCAGGCTTGTTTCTCAAATGTCTTCAGGATGGTCTGGAGGCACCGCAGCTCTTCCTCAGAACGGGGCTTGATGCTAAGAAGGGCGTCCAGAGCAGGTTTCCCGATGGTTTCCAATTTTCCCTGAATTCGCGGAAAATCGGCGACATGGAGTGGATTGAGATGCTCGAACCAGATGGGAATACACTCGATGTCGGAAAGCTCCAGGATTGCCTTCCATGCGTTGGCATGGACCTCGGGAATTCGGTCGTTTAACAGGGCTTCCACAACCTTCAATTGGCCTTCGATCCTGACGTGACGGAGAACGAAGGCGGCAGACGCCCGCATCCAATGGTTCGGATTCGCTGCCATTTCCCGAAGAACGATGGCCAGGCGAGCCCGGTCATGGGTGTCCCATAGGGCTTTCAGAACATTGGCCCGAACGCGATTGTCTTCGTCTTCCAATAGGGGGGCAAGCATTCTCGTTGTTGCCGGCAGTTTCAGACGTTCAACGGCTTCGACGGCATTAGCCCGAACCCTCGGGTCGGGATCACCTATGGCGGATGCGATAACGTCAGAAATCGGATCCCCGGATCGGGCAAGCCGACTCAAAGAGGAAAGAATGCAGGCCTTCAATCTTGGCGGGGCTTCGGGACGGTAATGCCTCAGAAGTACCGGAAGATTCGCAGGGTCTCCGACCTTCCCTAGGGTTTCCGCGGCGAGGGCTTTGATATCGTCGCTCGGATGCCCGAGAAGCGGGGTTATCAACGAACTCGGGCCGGCATCTTCCAGTGCTCCGAGCGAGGTCAGCGTGTTGTAAATGACGTCCTCATCGGGCGATCGAAGCAACCCGGCAAGCTCGTCGATCGATTGTGGCGTTTGAGGCATGTTGGGAATCATGCGCCAGACGCGAATTCCTTCGCGCTCGATGACGCGAACCCATGCCGCGCTATTGTATTGGGTGTAGGCGAAAAACTCACGCTCAGCCTTTTGAAGAGCGGTTTCCCGGTCGGGGGCCTCAACCGAATATTCAATCGTGAATCGCTTTCGGGGACTGGCCGATTCCGAATACGGGATGATGACCGAATAAGTGAAAAGAAGCTTTGCTGAAGTCATTAGGCAACCCTTATGCCTTTTATGGTAGCAAATTCCCTGATAATGAACAACCAATTGTATCAGCTCAACGATTTGGGGAAAAACTGAAGGCGGATCGGATGGGGCAAAGCGCCCGACCGCGGGGGATGAGCCTCGCGAATTCACTTCGCGAGGCGAAGGGGGGCGCGTGCCCCCCTTTTTTGAAAAGTTACGGATATTGATAGTTGACATGTGTGCAAAAGGTCTGTTATGGTACTTGAGCAGCCTTGTGTTCTCGTGAGGGTCTTGAAGTTCACCAGGGTGAAGGAGCCTCTGGTCCCAATACCAGGCCAAGCGCGAGGCGAAGGTGGGAAGCTCAATTTATCAATTGCCGGGAGTATCCAAGGAAGTTCTCATGGAAGACAAAACCATCACCTGTCGAAATTGTGGCCAACCCTTTACGTTTACCGTTTCCGAACAGCAGTTCTACAAGGAAAAAGGTTTCGAACACGAACCGGTCCGCTGCAAGGGCTGTCGCGATCAGCGCAAAGCTGGTAGAACCGGGGGTCCCCGGCAAATGCATACCGTAACCTGTTCCGAATGCGGTCAGGAGACCCAGGTTCCCTTCAATCCCACCACCGGGAAACCTGTGTTCTGCCGTGACTGCTTCAACAAGAACAAGGGCGGAGAGTAAGCCAAACCGGGTTTTTCCCTAAATCAAGTAGAACATCAGGACGCCCGGCCCGATCGGGCGTCCTTTCTTGTGACTGTTTGAGCTCTGCCTGGTTTAACTCACGGAAGAGAAAACAAATCTTTCTGCCCAACGGAGGCGCCTTCCGGTTAAGGGTGGTCTGAGATTGACCCCAGATCGGGGTTAGCCGAGGCAAGTGCGGATATTCCGGCTGAGAAAGGGCCGCTTGCGGGCGATGCTTCAGGTTGAGGAGTTCCGCTTGCGAATGATGCCTCCGTTAGGGGGGTGCCGCTTGCGAACGATGCCTCAGATGCCATCTCCTGGGCACGATCGATTTCAGCCTCAGCGGCAGCTTGGCTGAGGGTCTCCAAAAGATGGGCGACCTCGCTTATCGATGGCACCTTGGCCCCGGTGTCCGAGGCGACTAAAATCAGCGGATAATCCTGCGCGATCGAACGTCCAAACCTACGGATTGTGGAGGGCTGGCCCTGATAGAGGAACTTGAGATCGTAATTCCCATTTGGTTGGCGGATAATCGGTTCCTTGTCTATACGCGGGTTTTCACCGTTCGGAATGAAAAGCCAGCGTTCGATTCCTTGAGGATTCGCCGGATTTCCGGTTAGAATCATGAGAACC
>MNYA01000337.1:0-5367 GCA_001872985.1 bacterium CG2_30_54_10
GCCCTCCGGTCTGCCTTCACTCATCCCCCGACTTATTGAGATGGTACGAGGTTTCTCCCTTCGGTCGAAATTAAAAACTAGAGGATAGCCTGTGAAGAAGACATCGAAGAAAAACCCCTACCTGGCGGGGGACCCCATAGACCCCCCAGGAATCTCCAAGGGAATCACCGTTTCCGAACTGATTTCATCTGCTTTTCTCGCATACAACGCCGGTCGCCTGCGCGAGGCCTGCCGGTTGTTCGCTGAGAAAATGCTGCGCCCTGATGTCACCATCGGAATGAGCCTGGCGGGCGCCCTTACTCCTGCCGGCCTTGGAAAATCGGTCATCATCCCGTTGATCAAGGCCGGCTTCGTCGACTGGATCGTCTCCACCGGCGCCAATTTGTACCATGACACGCATTTTGGTATCGGCGAGCATCTGTACGCCGGCTCTCCATTTTTCAGCGATATCGATCTTCGGAAAAACGGCGTGGTCAGGATCTACGATATTCTTTTCAATTACGAGGTACTCCTGAATACCGATTCCTTTTTTCGGAAGATCATGCGTGCGCCCGAGTTCCAGCGAACCATGGGAACCGCAGAGTTCCATCATCTGGTCGGAAAATACGTACTCGAACGTGAAAAACAGCTCGGCCTGAAAGACCAGAGCCTGCTTGCCGCCGCTCATGAGTCCGGGGTGCCGGTTTTCACCAGCAGCCCAGGAGACAGTTCCATTGGAATGAACATCGCCGCCCTAGCCTTGGAAGGCAACAAGCTTATTCTCGATCCGAGCGTCGACGTGAATCAGACCGCCGCGATCGTTCTTGCAGCCAAACGCCGGCCCGGTAAAAGCGCGGTTTTCATCTGTGGAGGTGGATCTCCGAAGAACTTCATGCTCCAGACCGAGCCCCAGATCCAGGAAGTCCTTGGAATCAAGGAAGAGGGGCATGATTATTTCCTTCAATTCACGGACGCCCGCCCGGACACGGGAGGACTTTCCGGCGCCACGCCCTCCGAGGCGGTGAGCTGGGGGAAAGTGCGTCCCGAAAGCCTCCCCGACACCGTGGTCTGTTACCTCGACTCGACCGTTGCCCTTCCTCTGATCGCCGCGTATGCCCTCGAGACGGTCAAACCACGCAAGCCGAGACGTTTCTACGACCAATTGCCGCGCTTGCTCGACAAACTCGCCAAAGAATACGCCAGAAACAAACGTTCCGCGAAGCGTATCATCTCACAAACCCTGGGGAAGAATGAAGGCGGACCGGAAGGCGTAACGCGCCCGACCGCGGGGGATGAGCCTCGCGAATTTACTTCGCGAAGCGAAGGGGGGCGCGTCCGCAAACGCGTGCCCCCCTTTGTTGAGAAGATACCGCGAAGTTGAAATCGGGTATTTTACACGCAAGAAATGTCAGAAAGCCCGACTCGTCGAGAGATTCCATTCCTTCACAGCATCAAGCTGAAAACATGGGCCGGGATCTTCCTGGTTTCGATCGTTCCCCTGGTGGTCTTGGGCTTCTATTCATTCGGGTTCCTGTCCCAGTTCAGCAGAACCCTGCTCATCAACAGCAACCTCCAAGCTTTCCAACAGGTCAAAGCCGAAGTCGAGCACTACGTACAAGTCTACGATGATCTTATCCGGCTTCTTCAAGCCGATGCAAGGCTTTCCGATCCCGCTTCGCCTCTTGCCGGGGAAGCCCTCCGGCAAATGGATCAGGCGTATGAATTCATAGAGCGGATCGTCATCTGCGCCTCCGATAGCACAATCATCGCCCATTCCGGAAAGGTTCCCGGCGAAGTCGCCCCATTGAGCCCGGACGAGCGGCGCGTCCTCGACGGTTCAGGGAGCGTAACCTTCGGCAAAGGAGTTTTCTTCCTGAAAACACTTCTGTCCGACAAGCCCGGCTCTCCGGTGATGATCGCCTCGGTCTCTTTCCTGAAATTGCGGAAAACTCTTGAAGGGATGTCGTTTGGAACCTCCTTCCTTTTTTACCTCGTAACTCGTGACGGGAAGAGCGTGCTTGAAGAAAAGGTTTTCCCCGCGGACCTGATCCGGAACATTGTACAACTTCCGTTCGGTGGATACGATATCCCCCCCGAAAACCAGGGCTCCCACGCCAAGGTAGTGATCGTCCTGCCCATCCTACAGCATGGTCTCAAAATTATTGTTATCCAGGAAGCCCTGGAAGTTTATGCTTCGATGGATCGAGTGAGGCGAAACATCTTGCTGGTCATCGCGATCGTCGGAGCCATTGCATTTTCCTTCGGAACGATCTTCAGCCTTCGGATTACCTCGCCGATAATCGCCATCGCCGGCAAGGTGAACGAGATTGCGAGCGGAAACCTGCGAGCCAACGTCAAGTCGACCCGGAAGGACGAAATCGGTTTTCTGGCCTCGTGTTTCAACACTATGACGGTGCGCATTCGGAAAAAGGTTTTCGAACTCACGACTCTTTTCAAGATTTCGCAGATCATCAACAATTCCAACTCGTACCAGAAATCGATGGATGAAACCCTTTCATACCTCGTCCATACGTTTCTTGCAAACCGAGGATCGATCATGCTTTTAAACGATTCGGGCGATCAGTTGAAACTCAAAAGCGTCCGCACATTCGAAGAAGTCCTGACGCCTGCGAATTCCAACCTGGAAGAGTCCGTCTCCCTGAAACCAGGAGAGGGAATCGCCGGGCGGGTTCTCGATTCCGGGAAGCCCGTCATTTGCCTCGATTGCGCCGCCGACGACCGTTTCAAACCCTACGACCCCGACGCCGATCTGGCCCCTCCCAAGGTTCTCTTCTGCGTTCCCCTCGCGATGCAGGGAAAGCCCCTCGGGGTCATAAACCTGGCCGATCGAGGTGACCCGGAAAACTTTACCGAGGACGATCTTGGCCTGCTCGTTACCATAGCAAGCCAACTTGCCGTCTCGATCGAAAATGCCCGGCTCCACGAACTTGCGATAACCGATGGCTTAACCGGCTTGTTCATCCACAGGTATTTCCAGCTTAGGTTGGATGACGAGATCAAGCGGGCCAAGCGGCATGCCACTCCGGTCGGTTTGATCCTTTTCGATATTGACCATTTCAAGGTTTTCAACGACACATTCGGCCATCAGCAGGGAGATCGGGTTCTCCGCGAGGTAGCCCGCATCACCAAGGAATCCGCGCGGGCGGAAGACATCCCTTGCAGATATGGCGGAGAAGAGTTTACGATCATCCTGCCCCAGACAACGGCCGAGCAGACCTTGACCTTTGCTGAACGTCTTCGCCAGAAGATTGAGGCGGCGATTCTCCCTCACGAGGGTCAGGTGCTTCATGTGACCATCAGCCTTGGGATTTCGGAGTTTCCAAAAATGGCCCTCGACAAGTCGACCCTTGTAAAAAAGGCCGATCAGGCTCTCTATCATTGCAAGGAAAAAGGACGTAACTGTGCAACGATTTTCCGGGACGATTTTTCCTGACCTCTTGCCGGTGAGAACTTGCGGCGAACATTTTGAGAGGTCGGCATGTAACTTCTCAATAAAGGGGGGCACGCGCCCCCCTTCGCCTCGCGAAGTAAATTCGCGAGGCTCATCCCCCGCGGTCGGGCGCTTTGCGCCCTCCGGTGCGCCCTCATGCCTCCCCCGGATTATTGAGATGATACCGCAAAACGTATCTTCTCAATAATTCGGGGTTATGCAATGTGAACCATCGTAAGAATGTCATCTCGAACGAATGTGAGAGATCTTCCCTTCTACGGGAACAAGATTTCTCCCTTCGGTCGAAATGACAATTTCCCCAGAATTTTGAGAAGATACCGCAAAACGACGACGGGGGCCTGAATTCACGCCTGCGCAGGAATGAGGCACTCCGGTGCTTTCGAAGTTTCCGCGAGCTATTGAGATGATACGTCACGAGTGCTTCAGCGGGCACTTGGCTCTCCCTCCCTCAACACATTGAGAAACTGCTCAAGCATATCTTCAAACCTGTTTTTTTCAAGGAATTGCCCCTTGGCGCCGTTTGAAAGGATTTGCCAAAAAGCGGGTTCAGTCGCCCGGCGAAGAGCCGCAACAAGGCCTTCCCCATCGTTTGGCTGCACCAGAAGGCCGTTGACCCCGTCGGTTACAACCTCGGGAATTCCGCCCACACGCGTTGCCAGACACGGTATTCCCCACCGCATAGCTTCCAGAAGGGAGATCGGGATTCCCTCCCCGAGAGAGCCAAGCAGGGCAATGTGAATATCCGGATAAAACCGGTCCATGTCTGCCCTGAAACCCCAGAAAACAAGCCTTTTTCCAAGTGGCCCATTGCAGAAGCGTTCTTCAAGTGACTTTCGCTCGGGCCCATCACCCAGGATCCAAATCCGGAATTCGGGCAACGTGGAAACGTGCGCCTCAAGCGCAGCCAGAGCCCACGCATGGCCTTTGTTTGCATGGAGTTTGGCCGCGATGGCAATCGTCCATGGTGGTCCAGGGCGGCGATCGATCGAAATCGGCGGAAACGGTATGCTGTTCGAAAGAAGCGTCACCGCTTCGGGATCAATCCCCTGAACGATCAGGTGTTCCCGTACGGCTGATGAGACGGCGATGAGACGCCGGCAGTTCTTGTAATAGACCGCCCGGTTCAGCCCATGAACGTGCGCCGCAACGAAAAGAGGCATGATACGAGCCAGCATTCCGGCCGTGAGTGCCGCCCGGTTCAGATGCGCGCTTACCAGCCTGAAACGGTTTCTGGTAAGGTCGCGCCATAAGCGAAAGAAGAAGAAAAACCCGCCCGCCTTCAGCGATGCGATGCTTCCCGTGGCACCGACAGTCTCCAGCTGATCGGCAAGATGCTTCCCGGCACAGGTGAAGGTAATCCGCCAACCGCGCCGGGCCAAGGTTTCCGCCAGGGAAATCGCCACGCGTTCACCACCTCCAAGCCCCCCCGAAGAAATCGCCATGTGCAAACGCCGCCGTTCCGGCGCGAGCCTTGCATACATATCAAGGTGCATTCGCACTGCATTCGCCCTCGAAAACTCCGCCTCAACGCGAGCACGCCCTGCGAGTCCCATCCGACGCCGCTCAGCGGGATCAAGAAGCAGCTCCTCTAGCGCTACGGAAAGGGCGAGCGAATCATCAACCGGTACAAGACGACCGCTTCGGCCGCTTCCAGTGCTTCCGGCGCTTTCACCATTCACGATATTCGCGACGTTCGCGACGTTCACGACGTTTACGGTGCTCACGACCCTCGCAACGCTCACACCATCTCCGCCGCCTCTGCTGCCTTCTACGCCGCCGCCCTCGCCTTCTACGCTTTTGCCTCCTACTCCACCACTGCCGCCGCCGCCGTCTCCGCCATTTTCACCATCTCCGGCGCCTCTGCCGCCATCTCCGGTGCCTCTGCCGCCGTCTCCGGTGCCTCTGCCGCCGTCTCC
>MNYA01000337.1:5378-7166 GCA_001872985.1 bacterium CG2_30_54_10
TACGCCGCCGCCCCCGCCTTCTACGCTTTTGTCTCCTACGCCGCCACTGCCGCTTCCGCCATCTCCGCCATCTCCGCCATTTCCCCAACTTGCGCAACTTATGCCATCGACGACGACCTCTGGAATCCCCCCTACGGAGCTTGCCACGACTGGTATCCCCCGTTCCATGGCTTCGCAAATGCTTATTCCAAAAGCTTCTTCTCTTGATGGGGCGACGAAGATGTCGAGTTTTTCAAGAAAAGCCGATCTCGAGGAAATAGTTCCCACAAAGTGTGTCCTATCCGAAAGGCCCTGCGCTTCGATCGATTTTTTCAGCCTGGGAAGCTCTTTTCCTTCCCCGCCGAACTCGAGCCGGAAGGCCAATCCTTTCCTCTTCAGACGACCGGCTGCTTCGATCAGCGTGTCCAAGCCTTTGACCGGATGAAGTCGGGCCAGGGTGCCGATGACGGGGGGATTTCCAGGCACATGAGAGCAGGATTTGGCTTGTATAGCCGCCCCAGGGTGAATGATGATCTGCCTTCCGGGTGGCAGGGCTCTGATGTTTCGCGAATACCAATCTTCAAGAAAACGGCTGGGAAACACCATTCTCCGCGAAAACCCCGCCATGAGCCTTTCCAGAAAATGGAATCCTTCTGATTCGAAACCATGAACCGATGTGATAAGCGCAGGGTCTCTTTTCTTTCCAACCGCCAGGCGTGCCCAGAATGTTGCTCTGAATAAGTGGGAATGGACAATGTCTGGACGCCAGTCGTTCACGATTCGCCTAAGGCGCAGAAATGCGGCGAGATCGAGAAATATCTCCCCAAGAATTTCGACATCAATGCCCGATCGGCGCAGCATTTCCCCTAGGGGGCCGTCACGGAAAGCAACCACTCGAACCTCATGACCGTTTTCCCGCAGGAACCGGCACAGGTCCAGAAGCAGGGTCTGGGCGCCCCCCCAGGTCAGGGCGTTAATGCATTGCAGGATCTTCATCTGGATTGGCGGTGGATTTGTCTTTTCATTGGCACCTATGGTTAAATAAAAACCAGGAATTTGCAATCCTTTTTCCCCTGTAGCCGTTGAATCGGGAAAGATCCCGCAATGCTGATACTATCTTTGAGGAGGTTTTCGACTATGCGGAGGCCAATGTTTTTGATTTTATTTCTCGTCATCCTTTGCGGAGGTGTTCATGGCATGATTCGCTCTCTTTCGCTTGAAGAGCTCGTCGCCGGATCCGATCTGATCGTCATCGCCTCGCTGAAGAGCAGCGAAGAGAAGGGAAAGACCCCTGACGGCTTGCCGCAAATCGAGAATATTCTCACCGTCGCCACTGTTTTGAAGGGCGTCGCCAATGCCAGCTCGGAGCTGAAAGTCTCGACCATCGGAGGATTCGAGGACGAGGTCGCCTTCTCCCCGCGGCAGAAAGGCATCCTGTTCCTGAAAAAAGCCGCCGCCGGTGGATACGAGGTCAATAATCTGGTTCAGGGCTGGTGGCCACTTGGCGCCGGCGATGCTCCCACCGGCATGGGAACAGGAATTTCGGTCGAAAAGCTGAAAGGAACCATCAAAGCCGTCGCAGAAGGGAAGGTCTCCCCGACATCCGCCGCCCCTTCATCCGACCAGCTTTAATTTCTTCCTGAACAATGTCATGTACGTCGGGGGAACCAACGATCTCGAGCTGCGGATGCATGAGCACAAGACAAAGATGGCGACGGATTTTACAAAAAATGGGTATCCCCTTCACGCACGTACTGGCGATTTGCCGTAAATAATGGAACTGTAAGGTGCTGGGCCGACGGCAACAGC
>MNYA01000492.1 GCA_001872985.1 bacterium CG2_30_54_10
ATCGGATCAATGTTACGCCCACTTCTCGATAATTGGCATGTAAATTTTCCAAAGTGTCTGTTTGAGCGAGGGTTCGAGGTATTCACTTCAGCAGACTAAACACTTACTGTCTTTCTTTGTCTTCCTTCGTCTTTTTTCGTCTTCGTCCTTAACTTTATCTTCGCCTTTACTTTCTCTTTCAGGCTCTTTCGTGGTTCTGATACCGGCCATTATAAACCGGCAGATGGAAGGGCGCAAGATGATTTGGAACCGCGCTGATACCCGCGCAGGATCGTCAATCCGTATCATCTCAATAAGTCGGGGGAAGAGTGAAGGCAGACCGGAGGGCGCAAAGCGCCCGACCGCAGGGAATGAGCCTCGCGAATTCACTTCGCGAGGCGAAGGGGGGCGCGTGCCCCGAATGGCACAAAGATAAGCCACCAAAAAAGAATTTTTACACGGATAAACATGGATGAACTCGGATTTGAAGTCATCAGAAAAGTCAAAATTTGGCTTAACTTAGTGGCATTCCCGCGTGCCCCCCTTTTTTGAGAAGTTACGTCAATCCTGGCTGAGGGGGTCGAGGTTTCCATCGGCGCCGAACGAAAGCGAGGTGGGCCCCTGAACTATGGAAATATCCTCACGCCCCTTGAATTCTGCTTGAAAAGCTTGTGAGACAAGAAGCCGGGAAACAGCGAGGGTGTTACGAATTCGAACGATTCTCGCATCACGCGGTTTGACCAGGCCCAGCGAACTGAGAGCCACCGAAACGGCTTCCCTATCGGTTCTGAAAAACAATGGTATCGCAGCTTTTTCGAAACTGAGCGAAGTGGCGCAGTTGGTGCAGGTTTCGTTCAGATCGATTTTTTCGACGAGCCTGCATGTGGTAAGGTCGGCAAGCCCGATTCCGGTGGCGTTCCCATTTGCTCCCCGGGTCAGGTCGCGAACAAAGACATACCTGATCGAAACCGGATGAGGGAAAACGCCAAGCTGCTCACGATTCCGCCCGGTTATGTTCGGATCCATGCCGACCCCGCTGATCTCTTTTCCGATCTCGTCGACGATCAGAAGGTCGATCTGGTTGAAAGGAAGGCGGGGCATGAGCTCCTTGGCCCGTTCAAGCCAGGATTCTTCTTCTTCCTCGAGGTTTTGTGGGGTCGCAGCCATGATTGAGGCCGTTTCATCGTAGGCATTTTCAACGATTCCGATTCCGCACAGAATCGGGGAATGCTCCATGACCGAATGCCCTGCTTCCTGAAGGACTCGCGGGAACGTGTATTGAAGAGCAGCTCGGTGATACAACTCAGCTCCCGATCGCTTCCCGAGGCCGATAGCCATCATCTTCACCAGGCCGCTTTCAATGGGCCCCTTGAATTTTGTGTGCGGCTTGATCCGGTTCACGATGACGATATGGTCGGCGGTCGAGGCGATCCGGTCGAGGTAGACGGGAATTCCGTCAAAAATCTCCCCGATCTGAACGACTTCCATTGAAGAGCGAATCTGTGCCCCGACCGAAGTTTCGGTTATCCCAAGATGGGAAAGAACGTCGACCTGGCCTTCTGATGTGGCTCCGCCGTGGCTTCCCATGGCGGGAACGATGAACGGGAGTCCACCCCTTGAACGAAAAAAACCGACAACTGCCCTCAGGGTCTCGACGATGTCGGCGATTCCACGGCTTCCGGCGGTGATCGCGATCCGTGAGCCAGGGCGGATGAGCGGCAGGGAAAGATCCGAAAGAATTTTTCCGATGGCGCCGGCAATATCGGCAATCCGCGGGCGTTCGAAATTCTGTCGGATCTGGAACATTAGCGGAAATTCGTTGGGCTGAAGACAGTCTTTCCATACCGCAGGTTGAAGTTGGATCGGGTTCACTGGGTTCACTGGGTTCACCGGGTTCACCGGGTTCACTGGACTCACCGGGCTTACGTGCTATCAGCGGGGAAGCGCCGAATGGCAGTTCAGGTGGCCCGCGGTTCGCAAGGCACGCAGTTCAAGAAGCAGACCTTCCAGTTGGTCAAGCGGAAGGATGTTTTCCGCATCTGAAGGCGATCGGGCGGGTTCCGGATGGATCTCGAGGAAAACACCGTCAACGCAACCCGTTGCGATTGCGGCTCGAGCGAGATGAGGAACAAATTCCCGTTGGCCGCCAGTCTTGTCGCCGGCTCCACCCGGCAATTGAAGCGAATGGGTCGCGTCGAAAACCACCGCGTCGGCCCACTTCTTCATCACGGGAAAACTTCGCATGTCCACGACAAGGTTTCCGTAGCCGAAGGAGGTTCCGCGCTCTGTCAGCATGACTTTCGCATCTGAGACCGCGCGAATCTTTTCTACGATGTGGCGTGTATCCCAGGGGGAAAGAAATTGCCCTTTCTTGACGTTGATCGTTCGCGCAAACCTGGCAGCCGCCTCGATAAGGTCGGTCTGTCGGCAAAGGAAGGCAGGGATCTGGAGGATATCGCATACTTTCGATGCAGGCTCGGCTTGCTCCGGCTGATGAATATCCGTCAGCAGAGGAAGCCCGGTTATTTTCCGAATCTCAGCAAGTATTTCGAGGCCGCTTTCGAGGCCGGGACCTCGGAACCCTTTGCCCGATGTTCGATTGGCCTTGTCGAAACTGGCCTTGAAAACCGCTGGAAGGCCGAGCCTCGCGGCGATTTCCTTCAAAGCGCAAGCGATCAGAAGGGTTTCGTCCCTGTCCTGGATCACGCAGGGACCGGCGATGACGAAGAACGGCCCTCCAGAAAGAAGATCGGCAAATGGCATCATCTCGTTACTTCATCTCAACAACCGGGGTATCAAACAAGAAGCTCATGACGCCTTCAGGCAATGGTCGGCGGCGGCCATGAAAAACCCGACGAACAGAGGATGCGGGTTCTGCGGCCGGGACTTGAACTCCGGATGGAACTGACAGGCAACGAAAAAAGGATGTTCGGGAAGTTCAATTATCTCCACCAACTGCAAATCGGGGCTCGTTCCTGAAAAGACCATCCCTTTGCGTCCCAGCTTGGCGCGGAACTCGTTGTTGACCTCGTATCGATGCCGGTGCCGCTCGTAAATGAGCGAGGATTTGTAGAGCCGGAAAGCCCTTGAATCGTCCGCGATCCGGCAAGGGTAGGCGCCAAGACGCATCGAGCCGCCTTTGACAATACCGCTCTGATCGGGAAGAAGGCTGATGACCGGAAAAGGCGAATCCGGGTTGAACTCGGTGGAATGCGCGCCATCCATTCCAGCAACATTCCGGGCAAAATCTATCACCGCGCATTGCATACCAAGGCAAAGGCCTAAAAATGGGAGGCCCGTTTCACGGCAATATTGGATTGCAGAAATCTTCCCCTCGATACCGCGGTCGCCGAATCCGCCCGGAACAACCACTCCGTCAAGGTCGGCAAGAAATTTCCCTGAGCCATCCTTCTCGATCTGCTCGGACGATATCCAGATCGGTTCGAACCCGACTTCGCTGGGAAGGGATGCATGCACCAGAGCTTCAATGACACTTATGTATGCATCCGCGACCTTGATGTATTTCCCGACCAAGCCGATTCGCGCCTTCCGTGCCTTTTTCTGCTTGAACTGCCCGACAATGCGCTTCCATGGCTCGACATCCGGTTCCTTCGCTTCAATTCCCAAACGTTTAAGAACCTTCCTTGCAAGGCCTTGTTCGTTCATCAAAAGAGGAATTTCATATAGGCAATCAACGTCACGGGCTTCGAGGACACAGTCCTTGTCGATGTCGCAGAAGAGAGAGATCTTATCGCAAGCCTCGGGGGTCAACGCACGCTGGGTTCTGCAGACGATGATATCGGGCGTCAATCCGATGGCACGCATCTCGCGCACTGAATGCTGCGTGGGTTTGGTCTTCATTTCCCCGATCGCCCGAGAAAAGGGAATGTAGGTCACATGGATGTAGCAGACCTTGTCCCGGCCGATATCGTTGCGTATCTGACGGATTGCTTCGAGATAGGGAAGACCTTCGATATCGCCAACCGTCCCGCCAACCTCGACGATGGTGATGGTCGCATCGTTGATCCGCGCAACACGCTGGATGCTTTCCTTGATGGTGTTCGTCACGTGTGGAATTACCTGAACGGTGGCGCCGAGGTAGTCGCCGCGCCGCTCTTTAGTGATGACTGTCGAGTAGACCTGCCCGGTGGTGAGGTTGTTGTACCGGGTCAGGTTGACGTCGATGAACCGCTCGTAATGGCCGAGATCGAGGTCTGTTTCCGCTCCGTCCTCGGTGACGAATACCTCGCCATGTTGGTAAGGGCTCATCGTTCCAGGGTCCACGTTGAGATACGGATCGCATTTCATTATTGTCACGTTGAGCCCGCTGGCCTTGAGGAGGGCTCCCAACGATGACGCCGTGATGCCCTTTCCGAGAGAACTGATAACGCCGCCGGTGACGAAAACATAATGAGACATGACTATCCCCTTTTTCGCATGGCCGCGCGAACGCGGTCCAGGTCAGCCTGAGTGTCGACGCCGACCGAATCCTGGGCGGCTTCCACCATCCTGATTTTGATTCCGTTGTAGAGAGCCCTCAACTGCTCAAGGCTCTCTATCTTCTCGAGATCCGTCGCGGGAAGCCCCATCAAGCGAAGAAGTGTATCCCGACGGTAGCCATACACCCCCAGGTGTTTCATCGGCTTGAAATTCACGCGGCTCCGCGGATGGGGAATTACGCTTCGCGAGAAATAAAGCGCATTTCCCGCCCCATCGAGAACCACCTTGACCGCGTTCGGGTTCTGCTCGTCTTCCGGGCTCAAGGGAAACCAAAGGCTGGCCATCTCAACCGCCGGATCGTCGAATGCCTTGATGAGTCGACGAATTCCTTCACCATCGACCAGCGGCTCGTCACCTTGTATGTTGATGAAAACCGGGGCTTGGATATTCCGCGCAACCTCAGCCACCCGTGCCGACCCCGAGGGAAGGTCGGGAGGTGTCATCACCGCCTCCATTCCAGCTTTACGAACCGCCGACATGATGCGCTCGTGGTCTGTCGCTACGATGACCCGCGAAAAAGCTCCGCTCGCCGTCGCCGCCTCTGCCGTTCTGACCACAAGCGGTTTTCCGCAGAGATCAGCGAGCATCTTTTCGGGAAGGCGCGTCGAGCCAAGGCGAGCCGGGACCACTCCGATGATTTCAGACTTTTGGCGCAACTTCCCGGGAAGGGGTGGCACGCGCCCGCTGTCCACACACGAAATAGAGACGCGGCTGGCCCCGGCTCTGGCACACACGGTTGGGTGCTGCGTCTCGGCATTCGCGTGCGGCGGCGCACACTTCGGCGCATCCTCCGGCGCACACTTCGGCGCATCCTCCGGCGAATCCTCCGGCGCATCCT
>MNYA01000497.1 GCA_001872985.1 bacterium CG2_30_54_10
CGCTTGGTCTTGAAGATCGCCTGGAAGCGCCAACTTGTACGATCGAATTACCCGCCAACGGCTTCCTGTTCTGTTGCACGAATGGTCTCGCCAAAGCGTTTGGAGATCCCGCGGGAAAAGCCTTGTTCGAGTTCCTCGCGACCAAAGCCCCTGATGGAATGCCGTCGTGCCATCAGGCGCTTCAGAACAGGCTGATCGACCTTCCCGATCGGGCGGGCTTTCCCGACGACATCACCTATGTTTTCATTCGGCGTGGCGCCGGCCCATTTGTATAATAGCAGGCGGATGGAAAGGATAGTCCAATGATGGCTAAATTGAAAAGAAGGTCGACTCGTCCGGTTTTTCTCCGAGGCATCCAGGTCGGGGGCGGCGCGGCGATAACCGTGCAAACCATGACCAAAACGGACACACGTGATGTGGCCGCGACACTCGCCGAGATCGAGCGACTCGCTCTTGTCGGTTGCGAAATCGTCAGGGTGGCGGTTCCGGACGAAGCGGCGGCAAAAGCGCTTTTCGCGATTGCGTCCGGATCACCGATTCCCGTGATTGCCGACATCCATTTCGATCACATCCTGGCACTGACCGCGCTGAAAGCCGGTGTCCATGGCCTTCGGTTGAACCCCGGCAACATCAGGGATCACGGCAAGATTCGCGAAGTGGTTAGGGCAGCGGCCGAGCGAAAGGTTCCGATTCGCATCGGGGTGAATGCGGGTTCTCTCGACCCCGAGATGATCCGGAAATTCGGCGGCGTTACCGCCGAGGCTCTTGCCGAATCAGCAATGGCGGAGGTGGAGCTTCTTGAAAAGGAAGGCTTTCATGAGATCAAGATCGCGGTCAAGGCATTCGACCTCGGCGTCATGATCGAGGCAAATCGTTTGATAGCAGCCCGGTGCCAGTATCCGCTGCACCTTGGAGTTACCGAGTCGGGGCTTCCGGAGGAAGGGATCGTCCGGTCATCGATAGGGATAGGAGCCTTGCTTTTGGCCGGTTTGGGTGATACCATCAGAGTCTCTCTCACCGGAGATTCCGCCGAGGAAGTTCAGGCAGGCATCAGGATTCTCAAAGCCACTGGGATGCGTGCAGCCGGGCGTGTGATAGTGTCCTGCCCGACCTGCGGTCGGTGTCAGGTTCCCCTTCAGGAGATGGCCCGTGAGGTTTCTGACAGAACCCGCGGTCTTCGTAAGTCAGTCCAGATCGCCGTAATGGGGTGTGCGGTAAACGGGCCCGGAGAAGCCCGGCAGGCAGATTTTGGAATTGCCGGAGGAAAGGACAGCGGTTTGATTTTCAGAAAAGGCAAGATCGTTCGGACACTGCCGGCAAACGAGCTCGTCGATGGCCTGCTCGATGAAATCAATCAATTTTTTGACACCGAGGACAAACGGGATGACGAACGCTGACTGTTGTTTCAATAGCCAAAGCCGGGCTTTCTGGCCTGCTTTCGCCCGGGCTTTTCTTGTCGCCCTGTTCTTCACCGGTGCTGCGTGGGCCTCGCAGACCGAGATCAACTTACTTGGAAAACGCGTAGAAATTTACTTCCATCCGCCGCTCAGAACAGGGCCGCAAGACCCTCATCCGTTTCAAACGGAGATTCCACGCCTCAATTTGATATTCAACCATCTTGAAAACTACCTCATCTACCTCACCAAGCTTGAAAAGATACCTGAAAACCTGAAGCTGTCGATCCATTACTATCCCGACGGGAGTGATGAGTTTCAGGGAACATCCGACCAGATCATGGTTCAGGATCTTGGATGGAACTCGCTGTTGATCCAGGTAAACGGTAAGCTACGGAGACTTGCTGGCGGCGTGAAAAGGTATCTGATAGATAATGTTAATTCACTGCTCCAGATCCGGGATCAGCTCGGTCGTTCCACTGACTCGTTCGAGGCGCGGATGAATTTCACGAATCTATCGTCTTTTCTCGAACGGCTCGAACCCGAATCAGACTTTATTCTTTCCGGGCCTGATGCCGCGATTTCCATCCGCCCGGGTGAATCCCAAAACTTACTTGCCTTTCTCAGCCTTTCCGGAAGCGGCTCAATTCTTCTCCCAGAAGGGAAATCCTCCTATTCAAAGTTGCGCTGTTCTGCGGATGGCGCGTATCTCGCCTTCGCGGAGGGGGGCAACCCGAAAATTCTGAATGTTGCTTCCCATGAGGTTATTCCGCTGTTCCCTTCCGAGACGAAGATCCTCCTTGACCTGGAATGGGCTCCGATCGGCTCTTTGGTTGCCGGCATTGTCCTCGATCGCCGGACATCCTCACGAGATATTTTCATCTTCGATGCCGTGAAGAAGGAGTTTCTGAACTTTTTCACCGGAAACGATGCTTTCAACGGCGATTACCAGTTTGCCTATCCCTACTGGGCGCCGAACGGGAAACGTCTTTTTTTCACCACCGGAAGTGATATTACCCTTCTTGATATATCCACCCGGAAGTCTTATCCGGGGATAGTAAAAACTAAAACATCGATGACCATCGCCGAGATCGTATGGTCGGACGACAGCCAGTCATTTGCATACGTGGATGTCGAGGGGAAGTCCCGGAGCAAGGCCGAGTTCATCGCCACAGATATGCGCGGCTGGAGTCTTCACCGTTGTAATTTGACGCCTACATGCAAGGTGATTGAGGATCCTGCCCAGAGTTACACGTCGAAAGAAGCGCTCAAGCTTGTCGGATTCTGGACGCTGGATCGGGTTCTTTTCCTGGAAGGAAACCTTCATACGCCCAGAATTGTTACTTCTGTTGTCGATCTGACAGGGGTCTTGGCGGCGAGACTCACGCCAAGCCCTAGCCTCGTAAGGATCGACCAGAACCCTGCTGCCGGAGCGATTATTCCGGCCGGTTTCATGGATCTTCCGATGAAATACTGCTATGTATTCAAAAACCTCGACGGCAAGTTCAAAAATGTATACGACTCCGGTTACGGGCATACCCACCAGATTTTCATCGACGAAATGGTCTCCATCTGGTTTCTCGGTCTTCGGCTCCCTGAAGGAATTCCCGGCCGGAAAGCCGGCTTCAGCCTGATGACGAGTCCCTATCCTTATCCGGAGCGAAATTTCACCATCTGCAAGGATTACCCTCAAAACCGCATCAGTGCCCTGGTAGACATGATAAAAAGCTATAATCTTCGGCGGTTCGATATCGCCGAAGACCTTGACCGGTTCTTTTTTCTGAGCAATGGGCGTGGTCCCTTAACCCTCTGGACCGGGAAAATCCAGGAACTCGAAAAGGTCGAAAGACCTGCCGACAATGGCCCGGAAGAATCGGAAACCCCTGGATCTGAAGCCGGCTCGGAACCTTCCGGGGAGCTTCCTTCCGACCTTCCGGGGGGTGCCATGCCGTTCCCGGGCTCAGATCTGCCGGGGGGTGCGCTGCCGCTTCCCTCACTCCCCACCCCGGAAACTACCGCTCCGTCCGTGGTCCCTGCCACCCCCACTGGCGCTGGCGGTGCCGCTTCCACTGCCGATCACCCTGGCCCTGCACCGGCGCCGGCCTCCGCTCTCCCCTCCGCTCTCCCGGGAGGCGCGTTCTCTCTGCCTCCCGCTTCTAATGTAGCCTCGGACTCCAGATCTGATGAGGATTCCCAGGAATGAGGCCGAAACTAACAAGACTTGTAAAATTTATATCCATGGGAGGCACGACCATGAAAAGGCTCGGAATATTTTTGTTGACCATTCTCATCATTTCCGCCGCCGGTACAGCGCATTCGGTCGAGAAAGTAAAAGTTCTCTACGACGACACCCACGGACAGACCGCCGGCAATGCTGACTGGATCGTGACCGGGGCATACTCGGAATTGGCTGAACTTTTGCAGGCGAACGGGTTTTCGATCGATTCCCTCAGCCGGGTTTCCCAAAGCCGGAAAGTCACCTCCGAGCTTCTTTGCGGTTACAAGGCCATCATCCTTGCCGAGCCGAACAACCCCTACGGAGAGCCTGAACAGCAGGCGATCGTCGATTTCGTGATGAACGGCGGCGGGGCATTTTTGATCGGGGATCACGGAGGAGCCGACCGTGACAACGATGGCTGGGACGCCGTTCGCGCCCTGAACGCTTTTTGCCCTCGTTTCGGTTTCAGTTTCGCGGGTGACTTCCTTTACGAGGCTCCATTGACCGGAACCATGAACGGCGACCATCCGGTGATGTTCGGGGTCAGGGCGGTTGGAGCCTGGGCCGCATCTACTTTCGTCCTACAGCGGAACGCCCAGGCAAACGCAGTCGGGCTCCTCGACAGCCGGTTCAAAAAGGCTCCCTACATTGTCGCATCCGAAGCCGGGAAGGGTCGCGTAGTGGCCATCGGCGACAGTTCCCCGTTCGACGACGGCGTCGGAAGCGGTGCGAAAAACAAGCTTCACGACAGTTATGACTCCTTTATGTATTCACATCCTCAACTGGCCTACAATGCCATGAAATGGGTCACCGTCCAGGCGATCGAAAAGCGGATTCCGTCAAAAACGGTCGCGTTCTGGAACGAAGCGAAGGCCGAGGAGCGAGATCGAAACATACTTGTCGATGCGGCGCACGGCAACCCCGCATCCGACAAAATGGAGACATTCGAGCGCCACATGAAAAAGATGGGCTTCAATGTCTATTACACACTCAACCTCACGTCATCCGAAACCCTCGAACGGTTCGGGTTCTTTTTCCTTCCCGATCCTTCGCTTCCTGTCACCGTTGCCGAGATGAAGGCTATTTCAGAATGGTTCATGGCCGGAGGCCGTTTGATCCTGGCCGGCGATTGGGACTCGACCAAACTGGACGGCAGAAAAACTTTGAATTCCCTTTTGACCCAACTTGGGTCAGTGATCCGGTTGAACAGCGACCAGCTCTGGGACAACATCCACAAAACCAATAAGCCGTGGGGTGTCCTGACCGGCGCGGTCAAACCTGGAAGCCCAATCATGACAGGGATTAAAACGGTTATTGCCTGGGGAACATGTTCCCTTATCAACCGTGACAACGGCCCGCTGACAGCCGAGAGCGGGGTTGAACTACTTGTGACCGGCGATTCAGATTCCTTCAACAAGGATGGCGACAAGAAGAACGACGCTTTCATCTATCCAAAAGGGACAGCGATCCCGATCATGGCCATGGAAAAGTTGGCCAACGGAGTTCTGATCGTCATCGGTTGCAACAATTTCACGGATTACCAGTATCCTGACAGCGATATAAACATGGCACAACCCGGGGCCTGCACATTTTCGCATGAGACGCCGCTGTTGTACGACAACCTCATCCGTTTTCTTGGCAAATCCGCACCAGCGGCCGCAGCGACAGAGTCGGAGTCGGGGTCGGGGTCGGGGTCGGGATCGAGGTCGACGGGCCGGGGAGCGCGAACCGTCCGTCAGCCGCCGGCCACCAGATAGGTTGGGGGGCGACCACCAAACCATGCAAAATACTAGCCGGGCCGGCGACAGGGAAATCGTGATTGAATGGCGCTTTGCGCCGAAGCAATCTCGTGATGTCGGAAATTGGTTCGCGTCGCTCGCATTGGCAACAAGGGCAGAGGTTTGGTCGATCTTTGCGCCCGGGGCTTGGGGCCATCGAACAACCAAATCGAAGAAGCGCGATGAACGATAAGAAAGTCGACTGGGGAGCCTACGGATATCTGTTTCCCGTCGTGGGGATAATCCTCTGCTTCCATGTTTTGCCGATTTTCTATTCGTTGGCGATCAGCTTCTACGAATGGGATCTGATGAGCGATCCACAATGGGTCGGCCTTGATAATTTCCGAAGGCTGGCTGATGACCCGATGTTCTACAAGTCTCTCTGGAACACCTTCTACTACGCGATGGTAAGCGTTCCGTTATCGATTTTTGCGGCCCTCGGAGTTGCGATGCTTCTGAACAACCCGATCTCCGGAATCGGAATCTATCGGACGATCTACTTTCTTCCGGTGATAACTTCGATCAACGCGGTCGCCATTGTCTGGAACTTCATATATCATCCCGATTACGGACTCCTGAACAAGCTGCTGGCATTGGCGGATATCGGGCCGCGACTCTGGCTCCAGGACCCTTTCTGGGCGATGCCATGCATAATTCTGATGAGCGTCTGGAAGGGCCTGGGCTACAACGTCGTAATTTTTCTCGCCGGCTTACAGAATATCCCCAAGTATCTCTACGAGGCTGCCACGATTGATGGGGCGTCGCGGTCGCAGCAATTCCGGAGCATAACCTGGCCGTTGCTTTCTCCGACGACGTTCTTCGTATTCGTGATGTCGGCTATCGGTTCGTTCCAGGTGTTCTCGCAAATTTACATGATGACGCCAAGGGGCGGCCCGATGAAAAGTACAATGGTAATAGTATTCTATTTGTACCAGAAAGCTTTCGTGAAGTTTGAATTCGGTTACGCGCTGGCAATCGCGTTCGTTCTCTTCCTGATGATTTTTGGGGTGACCTTGTTCAACAAGCTCTACCTTGAAAAGAAGGTACATTACTCGTGAAAAGCATCATGGCTGCTTGCCGGCCGGACTTTTGCCCGACATGAAGAATTCGTATCATCTGGTCGTCCATTTCCTTTTGATAGTCGGGGCGGTGTTCATGCTTTTTCCCTTCCTCTGGATGATCACCACCTCGTTCAAGAGCGAAGACGAGATTTTGAAAACTGGTAAAGAGATCGTTCTACTTCCCGATGCCTGGCGACCAGGGTTCCTCAACAGCGCGGAGGATGACGAGCGGATCAGACAGACCGAAATCCAACGGAAAGCGTGGGAAGAGCAGGCCGCTCTTCCCCCCGCGAGCCGGACGAAACGGCTATCCAAACCGTTTTCCACATTCGATAACTTTCGCGAGGTCTGGGACAAGCAGGATTTTTACCGGTATTTTCTGAATACTTTATATGTTTCGATTACAATAACCATCACTTCATTGTTTCTTGCATCATTGGCGGCCTACGCGTTCTCGTTTTTCAAGTTTCCGTTCAAAGACGCCATTTTCATGCTTCTTTTGGGAACGATGATGCTTCCGCAGCAGGCATTGCTGATTCCGGACTATATCCTCCTTTCAAAGTTGAACTGGGTGAACACCTATGCTGCGCTAATCGTCCCGTGGGTCGCGTCGATCTTTTCGGTCTTCTTTCTCAGGCAGTTCTTCCTGCAGCTTCCGAAGGATCTTTTCGAAGCCGCGACCATCGACGGGTGCAGCAGGTTCCAGTTCTACTACAAGATCCTCCTGCCGCTCAGCAAGCCTCCGATGGTGACACTCGGAATCTTCACCTTCCTCGGCTCATGGAACAGCTTCGTCTGGCCCCTTATCGTCACGAACGACAAGGAGCTGCGAGTGATCCAGGTAGGTCTGAGCTATTTCAACAGTGAGTCCGGAACCCAATGGGGACCGCTAATGGCCGCATCGACACTGACGATTCTTCCGCTGGTCATCCTGTATTTTTTCGCTCAGAAGCAGTTCGTCGAGTCACAAGCCACCACCGGCATGAAGGAATGAGGTAATAAAGGGTGCTGAAAAGATTTCTCGGCCTGCGGATGCTGATACGCGAACAGCCGGAAAGTGCTTTCCTCGTGGGAGTTATTTTACTCTGGCTTGTGACGATCGTCGAGATTATGCATGATGACGCCGACAAACGTGCCGCGGCAATGTCCGGAATCGAACTTGGAACCAGAACCGAGGTCGTCTTCTGGCACGCAATGGGCGGCCCCCTCGGCGTGGTCATGGACGACCTGATCGTCCGGTTCAACAAAGAACAGAGCAAATATTTCGTGAGGGGCGTCGGCATGGGAAGCTACGACACCCTTGACAAGAAGATCCTTGCATCCATTGTGGCCAAGAGCGCCCCCGACATTTCGCAAAACTACGAAACATTGACGAAAAAACTGATCAAGGCAAAAAAAATCGTCTGCATCGACGATCTTCTCGCCTCCGAAACGGAAGATATCAAGGCCGATATCATTCCGGTGCTTCTGCGCAACAACACATACAACGGGCGGCTATGGTCTTTCCCCTTCAACAAGAGCGTTCCGGTGCTGTATTACAACAAGGATCTTTTCCGAAAAGCCGGCCTTGACCCCGAAATGCCGCCTCGAAATCTCGACCAGTTGGCCTCCTACGCGCGGCATATCACCGGATTTTTTCGCAAAGGGAACGGCGAAGCCGCTGTTATCGGTTTCGGAACAGGCAAAGGCAACATCTGGACCTTCCTCTGCCGACTCCTTCAATTCAACGGGAAGATGGTGGACGAGATCGAAAAAAAATCTTTTTTCGACGAAGAACCTGCCCGGAAGGCCCTTGGCGTGATCCTTGACATGGTCGAGGAGGGAATCGCCGTCGAAGGGCAGGGTTTCGATCACCAGAACGATTTCAAGTCGCAGCGGGTTGCGATGATCGAGAACAGCATCGTGAGCAAGGTATTCATGGAAGCCGGTATCAAATTCGATTTTGGGGTAGCCCCGCTACCGGGAGCCGCAACCAACGCGATCGTTCTTTCGGGAACCAATATCAACATCTTCAACAACGGAAATCCAGAAAAGGTAAAAGGCGCATGGGAATTCGTTAAATGGTTCACCTCTACGGACATCGGCGCCGAATGGAGCGTCCGGACCACCTACATTCCAGTGAGGCGGTCATCACTCAAGAGCCGGTTTTTCCTGGATGCCATGAAAAAGGATCCCAACATCGCCCCGCCTTACGTCCAGCTTGATTACGCCTATTTCGAGCCCCGCCTTTCATGCTGGTTCGAAATTCGGGATTTGATGGCAGATTTCCTCGAAGAGGCATCCATCGAAAGGGGCCCCCCCGGAAAATACCTCACTAAAATGAACCAGGAAATTGAAGGGATTTTGCGACATGCAACAGACTGATTCTCTTTCGCAGGTCATTTCCACTCTTCAGAAAGGTCGACGGTTTCTGCTTGTCGGGCATCTGCGTCCCGACGGGGATGCGATTGGAAGTCTTGCAGGGCTTTCCTGCTGCCTCCGAAAAGTTGGCAAACAGGTGGAGATCGGCCTTGTAGACCCGCCACCGGAACGTTTCGCCTTCCTCCTGAGCGGGGAGACCGTGCTGAAGCCTGACGAGATCAAGCTCGATTACGATGCAGTCCTCGTCCTTGACTCGGGAGACCTACCCCGAACCGGCTTCGAGGAGGTGCTGAAGCAGCCCGCCGTAGCGGTGATCAACATCGACCACCACCCAAGCAACACTTCATTCGGAGACATCAATCATCTCGATTTCAAGGCCAGCTCTACTTGTGAGATGATCACAACGCTGATCGAGCGGGCGCATTTTCCACTCGATCGTGATGTCGCCAAAGGGCTTTATCTTGGACTGGTAACTGACACGAGGTTCTTCCAGAACGACAACCTCCGCCCAAGCGCACATCACGTTGCACAAAAGCTTCTTGAAACCGGGCTCGACCCGGGCCAAATCCATGGCCGACTTTTAGCCACGAAAAAACTCAGCGAGCTGAAGATTCTTGGCCAGGGCTTGCTCAAATTGAACATCGAGTGCGAAGGCCGGCTTGCCTGGGTCGAGATCACAAATCAGGATCTTGTCACGCAAGGGGCCTCGATGGGTGATGTTTTCGCCTGCGGCCTGTTCGGCCAGCTCACCGGGC
>MNYA01000426.1 GCA_001872985.1 bacterium CG2_30_54_10
TTACCACTCTGATTCTGGTTGGAACGCTCGCATTTGTCTCCGAAACCGCTTTTTCGAAAGATGCGGCAGTCACTCGAAATGGTCCGGGCAGATGGAAGCCGCTACTTGGCGATCTTCTCAGAGCCAATCGATCCGGACCGACCGAAGCCTGCCTTCAGCGTCTGCTCGCCTTTGGGCCGTCCTGCCCGGAGCTGGCTGATGCTTTGCAAAACATTTCCTATGACCGGTTGGAACGAGGGGCTTTCCACTCTTTCACGTTGGACTGCTGCGATGGAAAACTCCGTCCTTGGCTGCTTTATGTCCCAACCGGCTACTTCCCGGTTCGTGCTTCGCTCCTTCTCGTGGTTTTGCATGGCGGCGTTTCAGGCGAGTCGGTCACGCCTGACACATTGAGAAAATGGGCAGAGGAAGATCCTTTCTTCAAGATCGCTCAGGGACAGAATTGGCTGATGCTCTTTCCTTTCGCCCAGGACGGCGCTACCTGGTGGGATGAGGTCGGGATCGACAATATCCGACGGCAAATCCGACTGGTTAAAGCAATGGCCAACGTCGATGACGACCGGGTCTGGCTCGCCGGATTTTCCGACGGAGCCGGCGGCGCCCTGACGATGGCGATGCTGACCCCCGACGATTTTGCCGCGGTGATTGCGGCAAACGGCCATCCCGCGCTTGGAAACATCGAAGGGGATCTTCCTTTGCGCTTGCCGGCTCTTTCAAATACACCGTGTTACGTTCTGCATTCGAATTCCGACGAATTCTACCCAGTCAAGAAAATGCGCCCACTAATGGAAATGGCCCAAAAGGCGGGCGCCGAAGTGCTTTGGCGCGAGAAGGCCGGAAGCCACCAGTTTCCCGATCGGGTTTTTGAAATTCCGAGAATGACGGCCTTTCTTCGAAGGCATCCGCGCGACCCGTTTCCGGGGCGGATCGTTTTCGAGACCGAGCAGCCCAAATGGGGAAAGTGTCGCTGGCTCTCAATCGAGCAAATAACGGACGAACCGGCGGCGCAATGGTATGAAGACTATAACCCGATCGTGAGACATGAGGAAGCGAACTTCCATTTCATCGAGGATCAGTTGTACAAGGGGGAGGGCGTCCGCGCGAGGCGAGTTTTTCCCATGTCCCTGTGCTCCGCGCTCGGAATGCAGACCGGCGATATCCTGATCGCGTTTGAAGGGAAGCCGGTCAAAGCATCCGCCGATCTTCAGGCCGCAAAACAGGCGCTCAAGGCCGGGGAGATCGTCGAGTTGCGAGTCATCCGGGAGGGAAAGACTCAAAGCCTTTCGGGAAGGCTTCCAGATCCCTCGTTGAACTATGTTTTCGACAGATCATCTCCATCCGCCATGGTTCGCGCCCTGGCGATGGGCAACCGGATATCGATCGACACTTCGCGCGTCGGAAAACTCCGCATCTTCATTCACCCGGATATGTTCAACCTCGACCAGCCCATCGAGGTCGTCGTGAATGGACGTGGCATGTTCCGTTCCATCGTGTCCGCCGATCCGGCCTATATGCTGCGCGGTTTCCTGGCGCAGCGCGACCGCCAGATGTTGTTCGTCAACGAGATCGTTCTGGACGATATCCGGTGAAGAGGAAATCCGAAAACCCGGTTGGCCGAACCGCCCCCAGAAAGACGGGAAAGCCGGGCCTTCCGCTTCCTGCGGGGCCTTTTCAGGGCTTGATTTGCGCCGAAGGTTGGGAAGAGGCTCTGATCGGTGAGGTGGCGCGACGGTTCCCGGACCGGCAATTATTTTCGGCAAAGGCGGGAGTGGTGCTTGTATCCGGAAACGTCGCCCCGTTGATGAAGAGCTGGGTTTTCGCCCGTGAAGTGCTTCCGGATGCGATCGAGGTGAACGAGCCCTCGGTCAAAACACTTGTACAAAGCCTGGGAAAACTTGCGGATGGAATACTCGACCGATCGCCCCTTCCCTGGACTTTCAGGGTTCAGACCCCTGACGCATGGACACTTGACGGAGATGTCTACGTCGAGGTTGGCGGTAGGGCCGGTCTGGTGGCGGCGGCTTTCCGCGAACGCATGGAAACCTTCAGGCGTAGGGCGATGGAACGTTACCGCGATTGGCAAACGCTTTCGGATCGTCAGCCGTTCGTGCTAGTACAATGTCTGATTCTTGCCCGTGACCTCGCGATAGTCAGTCTTGGAGAGACCTTTCGTAATATCGCCGGCCGCCTGGTTCCTGCACCATGGCCAAACCCCGGACTTCTGGTGAAAAGTGATCCGATGGCTCCCTGCCGTTCCTATTACAAACTCGAGGAAGCCTGGATCGAAGCGGGAAGAGAGCCCCGACCGGGTGAGGTATGCGTGGATCTGGGAGCCGCACCCGGAGGCTGGACCTGGTCCGCCCTTCAGCGGGGAGCCGCGGTTGTTGCTGTCGATGCGGCCGATCTCGAATCGAAGGTGTCAGATCATCCGCGATGCAACCATTTGCGGGAAAACGGGTATGCCTATCTTCCTCCCCGGAAGGTTGATTGGTTGCTCTGCGACATGATCGTGAAGCCTCTTGCAACCCTGGGCCTGCTGGAACGCTGGCTTGAAGGGGGGCACTGTCGCGGCTTTGTGGTAAACATCAAGTTTCGGGGAAAGGATCCCTCGTCCATTCTCGCATCAATTGATGAGCTTCGAGAACGGTTCGGGCTTTTAAACCTAGGAATTCGGCATCTTTTCCACGATCGCAACGAGATAACGATATTCTCGCCTCCCGTTTAAAGGGAAATCAGGGCGATTGCGCTAAGGGCGAGGCCCATGGCGGCGATGTCCTTCATTCCAAGAGATTCATGAAGGAGAAAAAACGACAGGAAGATCGTGACGAGTGGATACAGCCCTGTCAGTGTCACGACAACCGAAATCCGGCCTTTTGATGCCGCCACATTGTAGAGGATCGAACCGAAACTTCCCGCCAGGCCACCCAAAAACGCAATGAAGATCCCCTTGGGATCGGTGGCGGGCCTGAAGCCGGGCCATGCGATCAAACTCAACGCCACGGCTACGTTTCCAATGGTCGCGCGCGTAGATGAAGATGCTCCAGGGGTCCAGATAAGGTGCGGCGAGTTTGGGGAACAACCCCCAGAGCCCCCAGAACAAGAATGCAAAAATCGCGGGAAGCATCCATCCGACCATTGATGCTGGCTCCTTACTTTGGCTGAATTGTGTCATCGTTTGCCCAACTCTTCTGTCGGGGCTGGTTTCAAACCCGACCCGACGGAATGCGGAATACGCATGAACTTTTTGCGAATGGTATTATTTGAGAAAAACATGAAGGCGAAATAGAGGGCGCAAAGCGCCAGACCACGGGGGATGAGGGTGTGATCTTCGCGCAATGTGGCGATCCAAAGTGGCAGCGGCTTCCAGCCGCTGCAGCGGAAGCTCTAAAGCCTCCGCCACTTTTCGGGCATTCCAACACAGCCTGAGTTGTTAACAACCTTAACATGCTTCAAAGTTCACGCCCGGTGACAAGCCTCGCGAATTTTTTTCGCGAGGCTGAGGGGGGCACGCACGCCCCTTTTATTGAGAAGTTGCGAACACGGTATACTACCCGACCCTGAAACTGGGGGCAACCATCTGCCCGGAAAATAATAATGCTTGCATTGGGTGAAAATGTAGTGGATCATATACGTGTTTGCAGGAGCATTCGTGGCTCCTTCGATAACGAAGCAATAGCGTTCTGGAGGTTGTCATGTCCGTGAAAGTTTTTGTTGGAAATCTGCCCTTTGGAGTTACCGATGAGAAGCTGAAGGAGGAGTTCGGCCGCTTCGGCAGTGTAGAATCCGCAAGGGTGGTGACCGACAAGCACACCGGCCGCTCACGCGGCTATGGGTTCGTTGAGTTTGCCGATCAGGTTGCCGCTGATGCAGCCATCCAAGGCATGAACGCCCAGCCGATGGAAGGTCGGAACCTTACCGTAAGCGCCGCCAAGTCCCAGGCCAACGAAAGGCCCTGAAAAGGCCCTGAAAGGGCCTGAATGGGCACTGAAGAGGCTCTTCAGGAGATCCTGAGCTTTCCGGGAGCGCTTTCCCCCACAAGAATATCTCACCCTTCCCCCGATCGCAGCCGAGTGATCTTCGAGGAGGGGTGAAGTAGGTTATGGGTTACCCGATGGAACCGAACCAGGCTTTGCTTTCCCGTCTGATGGGTGACGTTGAGAAACACTTCGGGGCTTACCTGAAAGAGATTCTCGAGGCATCGGCCGATTACGGTAGTTTTGGGCTGCCACTGCTCGATGCTCTTCACGACGAGCTCCCCCGGACGGTTTGCGACAACTGCGGCGGATGTTGTAACTCGGTCTCGATTTTCTCGATCGAATATCACCGCATAATTCGCGATCTCATGACCCGCCTTCCGCCTGTTTCCCTCCGGGATCTGATCCACCGGGCGTTACGATTCGATCGGCGTCTCGCCGAGGTGGGAAGTGAAAACCGCTTGAGGTGCGCCTTTCGGGAAGAAGAGGCGAAGGTTTGCCTGATCCATTCGGTTCGCCCTTTTGCGTGCAGATTTTTCGGTCTGCAAAAGGCTGTTGATCTGACCCCGGAGACCGCGGATCCGGGAACCGGCGGCGCCCGTGAATGCATGCATGTAATGGAACTGACGCCGTCCCGGCCGTTGACCCTCGATCGTCAGGAAGACCTGACATCCAAGGTCATGGATATTTCCGAGTCATTTTCTCTCGTGAAAGAAAAGATTCCGGTGGCTTTCTTTCCCTTCGAGTTCTGGCTTTTTCGTTTTGCTTTGGGGCCCGGCAAAGCCATGGAAATTTATCGGGATGCATTGGTTCCGGCATCAACGCCGCTCACCAAGTTCTGGCAGGAATTCTGCGCTTGACGCCCTGGGCCGGTTTCTTGTACGACAACTGGGGAAGACTGACCAGCTGGTGTGGTGTTCTCCGGTGGTCAACGTGGAGATAACCTGCGGAGGTTGGCGGTTTTTTTGCAACGGCAAAAAACCTGACAATCCGGAGTCAGGTTGACCGACTGGTTGGCGATGATCTTCTTCACGATCGTCCGGATCAATTCCTTCTTCAAGGATGCCGGACAGTCGGGATCTTCCCACACACATGGAAAAATTTTCGCCAGAAACATGATCTCATCTTTTCTTCTTTGGTCAGTCGTTTTCGATTCGTCGTATGCTCCCGGATACGTTCTTCCAGTTCATGAACCGTTTCAAGTTTTTCATTCCAGCGCTTTTCCAATTCATCGGCCACCAGACGATTTCGGGCATCGACGGCATTGTATTGCTCGAACGCCCGTTTTGCCGCATACCGGGCATCTTCCAGTTGGGTTTCGAATATGCCGGTCGTTTGATCGTGATGGCTCCCACGTTCTTCGACCGCTTTCAGGCTTGCAGAGATCGTCATCGGCTCAATCACGTTCAACACTTCG
>MNYA01000356.1 GCA_001872985.1 bacterium CG2_30_54_10
GAAATTCTTGAGAAAAATGCTCGGAATAAAATTCGTGTTCATCAGTGTTTACCCATCGTAGAAAAAATATTGGAGAAGCCAAAGTAGGCTTAACTAAGCGCCATTCGGGGCACGCGCCCCCCTTCGCCTCGCGAAGTAAATCCGCGAGGCTCGTTCCCCGCGGTCGGTCGCCTTGCGCCCTCCCGTGCGCTCTCATGCCTCCCCCGGATTATTGAGATGGTACATGCACCCAACCTTCTTCGAAAAACGAGAGGGCGCCCACGCCCTCTCGTTTTGGGGAAATACGATTCGCACTCGTTACAGGCTTTTCCCTAATCACTTCATGCTGCAGGAACAGCCCCTACATAACGGGAATCAGGATATCGGTCCGCTTCATCTTGTCAGGAACCTTGTCAGGGTCGTCATCCAAATATACTTCGACACACGGGCCGCCGACGGTCTTCAGACCCGTCGCTGCGATCCAGGCGTAGAGAGCGTTAATGGTTTTGTAGGTCGTGAGATACGAACCGGAATGCATGGCTGAGGCAACCTTGTTGTACGGGAATTTCTTAACCAGCATTCTACCCATGCTCTTGGTTTCGGAGGAAACCTGATACCCGATATCCCATTTCAGAAGCTCAGGTTTTACATAAAGCGGGCTGTTCCAGTAAAGCGCGATTTCCTTCCCGGAAGGTTTGATGCCGGAAGCTTTGAACTCACGGAGGAAGGCTTTTTCAGCAGCCGCGAACTGAGTGTAGGGGCCGCCGCATTCGATGGCGATGTAACTGAACGGGCCGACGAATTTAACCTCGGCATTGATTGGAGGAAGCGCCATTGCGGGTGGTGGTGGCGGAGGCGGCTGAACAGCCATCAGACAAGAGGCCGACAAAACCATGAAAAGAATACCGAAAAGACAAAGACGCGTACACTTCATTTTTTTCCTCCCATTAAAATACGGACGATGGAGTTTACTATTCCTCCTCGGATTTTTCAAGTAGCTTCAGCCCTTCGATCGCTCCTACGTTTGCCGGTTCTTTTTGCAGGACTTCCTTGAAAAGATTTCGGCTCGCCTGAAAATCCTTCAGCATGAACTTGCACCAGGCACGCCCGAGGAGCATCAGGGAATCGTCCTTCCCTGCCCTCTCGTAGAAGCCGCAAGCCTTCTCGAAATCCCCAAGCAGGTAGCGGAAATAGGCAATTGTACTCAAGGCCAAGGCATCAGCAGGCGCCTTCTTCAACAGGTCAGCCGATAGACTCGCCGCGTCAGCCCACTGCCCTAGAGCTCCCAGAGCCCGTATTTTCCCGCGCAAGGCATCCGAATCGGGCTGACGATTCAGAACGACAGAGTAATAATAACTTGCCTGACCCCAATTCCCGAGCGAGGAATAGGCGCCGGCCAACCCGAGGCATGCGCTGGCATTGTCCGGTCGACCCTGCATGACATATCCCCACAGGTCGAGAGCTTCTGAAATTTTTCCAAGGCTCGCTGCCCGACTCGCAAGATCGAGGAACGAAGCGGCTTCTTCCGGCGTGAGGGCGGCGGTTACGCGCCAGCCAGGCAAATTCTGCTTCAGCAGGGCCGACTCGACCTCCTGCTTCCCGCGCAGGGCTTCGAGGTCGGTCGGAAGCTCTTTCAGAAGGCTCTGGAAAACCACACGTGCATCATCGACCTTCCCGGATCTCAACAACGACCAACCCTTTCCGAGTCTCATCACACGGCTCTTTCCGCAAACCGGGTGGTCGTAGAGGCGGACCGCATCCTCATAGTTTCGAAGGTTGAAATGCGCCCACGCCGAGTTCAGGACGGCAAAAGCGTTATCGGGGGAATTGGAAAGAATCCGCTTGCAGAGAGCCAGAACCCTTTCCCAGTTCAACAATGCCCGATTGAGTTTAATCAGACCATAGGTGCCATCCGGAGCTTCCGGAGCTGCTTCATCCCCTAGCTGGAAAGCCTCGCGGGCTGCTTCGTATCGCCCAAGATCGAGAAGGATCTCACCCCGCAAAAGAAGCGCAGCCGGACATCGCGGAGCAATCCGAAGGACCTCGTCAAGGGCCAGCAGCGCTCCGGAGAGGTTCCACGCCCGGCGGTGCGCCAGCGCGAGTTCGAAAAGTCGAAGAAAGCTTCCCGGCTCGGCCAGGAATGATTCCCTGAATCCGTCAGTTTGGCCAAATGCTGGTACAGGAAAAACGCCGAGGTTAAGAAAAAACGAAGAAAGAATAGAAAGATAAAAATAAAAATAAAGAGCAACTTGCAAAATCTAACATTGTTAGTATTTGTACACGAGCCGGTACAAACCGGTTGCAACTTGATGAGGGTTTGCGGAGGATCGGTACATGAAATTTTATTCGGTACACGAATTTTGCAAGTACCTCTAAAGATGAAAATTGAGATGACGACGAAGATGACGAAGATGACGAAGATGACGACGAAGATGAAGACGAGGGGCGCACGCGCCACCATCTTTTTTAAAAGAAACTGCGATTCTATTTTTCATTCCCAGCACCATCAGAAAGAAAAATCCATTCCGCCTGTCAACGAGGAAACACTTTGGTCCGGGTCGTATACCGCGAACCCGGCCTTCTTGTTCGCGGCGACCTTCAAGTCACTCACGAAATTGGATGCTCCAAGGCTGAGATAGGCCATCGTCCAGGGTTTGAACCGGTATGAACTCTGAAATGCCCACGCGGCCTGGTAGCGGTCGATGATGTTATATGCGAAAAGACCGTCCGAATCAACTGCCAGCAACCGGTCACCACCCCAGACGGAAATCCCGAACGTCCATTGCCCGTTGGGAACGAACCCGATCGCAGCCTTGACACCGGCGCTTGAAGGCTGAATTCCAGTGCGACTCCCTCGCCAGGGTCCGCTGACTCTCACGAATACGGTCGTCAGGTCCGCCAGCCACTTACGATGAAAACGGTAGCCGGCATGCAGGTTGAACTGGTCGGCGTCGGCGGTTTTGTAGTCCGACCGATCGATCTCTGCATCGATGCTCCAATACTGATTGGGAAAGTAGAAAAACCGTCCACCGAAAACGTCCGAGTGGTCAGTGTTGGGATCGTCATTCTCGAAATGAAGAAGATGCAGTTGGCCGGCGTACCTTGGCCTGAAAAGGTAATAAAACCGCAATCCCAGCAAATCTTCGTTGAAATCAATATTTCCGGCGGAAAGCGACGGGATATTGGAATTCGTATGTGAAACGGTCGAAACCGCACGCTGAGCGATGTATTTTAGTGCCTGGGTGCTGAGAAGCCGTTTGTCCTGGTAGTCGCCGTAATTCATTTGTGTTTCGAGAAGGAACAGATTCCAATGCCAGGAGTTGTCGACGGAGAATAACCCCGCCTTCGCTGCCGCATGGCCCGGAAATTTTTGCTCAACAGCCTGGAACGCACGTTTCGCTTCTTTCCGATGGTCGAGACGCGCGAGAGCCCACCCACGGGAGATTTGCATTTCTGTTGATTCCGGATATTTCTCATAAATTGCAACAGCATCCAAAAAATTTCCGGTATCGAAAAAATACCGCGCCAAACGTAAATCAACGGAGTAATCCCGACTTTGCGCTCCGACACGGTTCAACACCCGCTGGGCGTCTGAATGATATTTTCCGTTCAGATATGCATCAACCGACAAAAGAAGAGTTTCCTTTGGATTGGTCTCATTTTGGGAATAAGCCTCGTATTTGGCCCCGAGATTTTTGTAAATCTTATTTGCTCCGGCGGAGTCACCTTTCTTCGTTAAAAGGGCCGCGTATCGAAGGTCAAGATCGATTCCAGGCGCCTGCTTTAAAAGCCAGTTCAGCAGCACTTCCGCCCGCGCGAGATTTTTTGAGGAGATATAGCAATCCACGGCTGCAAGGTTCGTCAAACGCGGTTTGGGGGATTGCGATGAAGCAAGTTCGTAGAATTTGCCGGCTTCGGCCCAACTCGATGCTGCCGCCAGAAGATCGGCTACCCTTATCATGTCGTTGAATCCGGGGCGAGGAGGCAGCCAGCCTCGAAGCATGTTGGCTGCTTTCAGAAAGTGCCCGTTAAGTTCGTAAAGTGTTTCCAGGCGCAACTGCTGCTCCACACTGACTTTCTCACTGACGGATCCTTTAGAAATTCGCTTTTCGAGGAAGGCGATCTCTTTTTCATTAATGTCTTTTAGAGCAGCAAGCAGCTCCGCATTCGCCGGGTATACGGCGAATGCCGCGAGAAGATGCGGACGAGCAAGCTGATGCTTTTTCATTTTGTGGAGAGCCAAGCCTATTCCCAGCCTGCAATCGATGTTCTGCGGAAACATGGAATAATATCCAAGGGCTGAGGGGTAATTCTTTCCCCGATAAGCAAGATTTCCCATCCGCAGTGCCGAAGCCGGGTCGCCGGGACCGCTTCCTGGTTCGGCGAAAGCTTTTTGTTCGCCGGCAATTGCCTGCCCCGCTATGAGAAGGAGGAGGAGTTGGAGGAGTTGGAGGAGAACCAGAACGATCCCCAGAGCCGGAATCCACCTCCCCGAAGTGCTTTTTCCGGGGCGAATGACGGTACTCAGACGCGGCATCGGCCGTAGGTTTGCAGGAAACCCGAGCATTTCGATCCAACGTATAATCAAACGCTATTCCGCCTCACCTTTCGTAGCCTTCCAAAAAAGACGGAGAAGGAGCCCCAAAAGCACTTAATAAAGCCCATCTCCTGCGGTCGGGCGTAATGCGCCCCATACAGGGAAATATTGTCATCTCGAACGAACGTGAGAGATCTGACTGATACCGGATTTGCCTACTCAATAATTCGGGGAAACTCAAAGATTCCTGGCGCAAGAGATATCTCCCTTCGTTCGAAATGACGGCATCGTTTGTCATTCCGAACGAATGTGAGGAATCTGATTGATTCCGGATTTTTCCCTTCTGTCGAAATGCCAAAAGTGGGATTTTGGGGTTTAAGTCAGCGCATATGCCAATACGCCCCCCGGTTTGCCTTCGTGATTTCCCCCGGTTATTGAGATGATACATCCCTACGTTCATCGGCAATCAGAACGTTCCATTGAAGGGAGTAATCAGGTCACCTTTCCCGCCATCGACATCAAAATCGTGAACAATTCCCCGCAGCCGGTTCATTTCAGCGAAGCAAGGATCAAAGTCAAAAGCAGCATCAGTGTGGGGCAATTACGCCGCCGAGGCTTTTCGGCAGGTCAGGCATATTGACGCGACGCATGATCGCGTTCTACACTTATGTTTCATTGCAAGGCAACCAGGCCGCCGAGGCTTTTCGGCGAGGGTCTGGCCACAAGGGTGTGACCTTCGCGCAATGTAGCGACCCAAAGTGGCAGCGGCTTCCAGCCGCTGCAGCGGAGGCT
>MNYA01000123.1 GCA_001872985.1 bacterium CG2_30_54_10
GAAACAAGCCCATCTCATTCGGGGCGAGGTCGGGAACCCAGCCGCCGACTTTCACCGGCCAGGTGGAGCAGTCGGGTTCGCTGAGAGCGCCGATCGCGGGTTTGCCACTGGAAAGACCCCTCCGGAGAGAATCAAGGGTGGTTCCATAAGGAGTCACCGCGCTCATTCCAGTGACAAGTATTTTCGGGTTCATAGCATCATTCTACCTCGGAGCGGGCGAGGATCAAAGAAGCGTTCTGCCCACCCAATCCGGCCGAATTCTTCATGACATAGTGTGGGTGGGCCGGGCGTGCCTGGCAAGGAATGCAGTCGATCGGACAATCCGGATCGGGGGCGGAAAAGTGGAGTGTCGGGGGAAGAGCCTTCCTGGCGAATGGAAGCAGGCAAGTAGCAGTTTCGACAGCTCCAGCCGCGCTCAGAAGGTGACCGAAAAATGGCTTGGTTGAACTGACCGGCAGAAGTGGCATCCGTTCTCCGAAAACTTCACGCATGGCCAGGCATTCCATCGCATCGTTCTGTCTGGTACCGGTTCCATGGGCGTTGACATACTCAATTGCGTCGGAAGAAAGCTGGGCATCACGCAGGGCGGCGATCATGGCTCGACGAAGCCCAGAGCCGCTTGCATCGGGGATTACCGGATGGGTGGCGTCCATTGCAGCCCCGTATCCTTGAATGATTGCCCAAATTGGAACTCCGCGACCGAGGGCCCGCGACTTTTCTTCGAGAACCATGAATGCGGCGCCTTCTCCAAGTAAGGTTCCTGTGCGATGGCGATCGAATGGTGCGAGCGCCCTGGCTCCGAGGTCATTCCTCTCGGAGAGCGCTCCGAGTGAGTTGAATGTGTGAATGCCGTAGGGAAAGATCAGGGAATCGACTCCACCCGCGACCGCGCAGTCGCACCGGCCTTCTCGGACAGCTCGAAACGCGCTTCCGATGGCTATTGTCCCGGCAGCGCAGGCCGTGACCTGAGTCGAAACCGATCCACGGAATCCAAGTTCGCGCCAAAGAAATTCTCCGAGAAGGGCTGGAGGTATCTCAGGGCAAATCTGCCATCGTTCTCTTCGTCCTTCGCGAAGAGCGTTGAGGTCGATTTTTTCAAGGCCGACCGCGCAGAACAAGCAGGCCCCCGCGGAAATCAGCGGCCTGATCTGGTTCAAGGCGTTCCAGGCAAGAACCGCTTTGATGTCCGATCCTGGGCTGATTTCACGACCTTGCAACCTGATCGGAAGCGGAGCGAGAAGATCATCCTGCACCTCTCCGCCTATGCGGGTTGCCAGGGTAGAGGCATCGAACCGTGTGATCGGGCCGATTCCAGAACGACCTTCGAGGAGAGCCTGGAAAAGCCCATCCAGGCCGGTCCCGAGAGAGGTGATGATTCCGACGCCGGTGATTACGACTGTTCGTTCAGACATTGAAGCCCTCGAGACACGCGGAAAACCATCGGTCTTTCCCGGCGGATGAGGCGACCTCTATGTCGAGCCCGGGAACACGCGCGGAAAAAGCCAATGCCAGTGCAGCCGGAAAAGATGCTGTAAGCGGGTTTCCCCACTCTCTTCGGAATGGTGTCTGAAAGCCCATTGCCTCAACATCGGTCAAGCCCTCTGAAGGACCGCGGAAACTGCTTATCAGAAGGCCCTCACCACGAAATATGTCGGGCCTGACGAGGCGCAAGGCAACTCCGATCTCCGGATATCCGACCTTTGGGTAGCCGATCTGGGGGCAGCCGAAATGGGGGTCGTAGACCTGCGGGCAGCCGATATCCGGACATCCGATATCGGAATGATAACCACGATCGTTAAGGGCTCCCGGAACAAAATACTTATCAGGGCAGGAGACCACCGCCACCACCGCTTCTGGAATGCCGGATTGAAGCGCCTCGAATGCGGCGACTGTTGCCTCAAAGCCGGCTTCCTCAAAACCGGCCCAGACAGCGCCTTCCCCGCGCCACTGCTGTCTTATCGAGACCCAGGAAAGCGGCATGTTGGGTAGGAGTCCGATGGCAGCCCCTGACTGCACAAGCGGGAATGACTCTCCCGGCACGATCCGTTGGGCCCAGCGTTCCAGCGCATCAAGATTCGTTCGCGCAGGCCCGACCGCAAGATGGACGGCCGCCACTTCCCTATCGAGGGTCGGATTTCGCTCGAGCAGACCGTGGAGTGTTCGCAGAAGAACGAGGGTTTGGCGGTCGGCTGTTTTGAGGTCTTTTGGAGAAACCTTTTGTTGCGCGACCCAATCATCAAGATCTTCGATCGTCCCCAGAAAGCCATTCTGAGCGGCCAGCCGGTCTTGGTTCCCGATGCCCGATATCAGAATCGCGTCTGCAAGGACGACTTTTTTTTTCGCCAAATCCATTCGGCTCACTTTCTTCCCTCCGGTTTGCTCGAACTACCGAAATTTCTCAAAAAGAGCGGGCACGCGACTCTCTTGACACGCAAAGCGATCTCGCGCGTCTCACCCTGCGATCGGGTGCCTTGCCTCTCCGGGCCGCTTTTGTGGTTTTCCCCATTTTTGACTTGCTACGAACTACCGATGTATTCTACCTATTGCGGAAGAACTCTGCAAATCATACCAAATTTTCGATTTTCTATGGGTGCATTCCCCAAAATAGGTCATGCGGAGAAACGGGTAGTGCCCTGAACCAACTCGCGAACGTGACGGCAGCGCGTTTTGCCGTCGAGCTTTTCGGGGCATTAATCGCAGACCGCAGAAACTTATCTTCACATCACGATTTCATTGGAGGAATAAGTTAGCGGGGGACACTACCGAAAAACGTTGATCCCCTGAATTGGGCGCAATCAGCAACGATTAGTTGTCATCTCGACCGAAGGGAGAGATCTAAACTCACTCATCATTCAGAACCTTCCATTCGGGATTGACGGCGGCAGCACAGGTTGTTAGCATCCTTTGTTAATCATGTACCACGGCTTCAAGGAGTTGATCCAAATTAATAGGTCTCTTTCGAGCAAAGCATGCCTATGGGGGTGGTTTTGGCTTTTTTGGCCACAACTCGATTTAATCGAGTATAATGGGCGGGGTGAGTCTGTCTCTGATTGGTAGTTTTTTGCCCGGGGAGGGAATATGATGAAGCTGTTTTTTAAAACCCGTTGGTTTGAAGGATTTCTTGCGGTGCTGTTTCTGTCATTCATTCTCCAGCCGGTAATTGCTGAAACGCCGCAGGAGAAAAAGGTTAAGGAAGCCAAGAGCAACATGAAAGGAGTCGCTGCAGCTGCCGCGATTGGTGGATTGGCAGCCGGTGGAATCGCCGTCCTGATGGGTGCCCCAATTATTGCTGGAGTTGCGGTTGCGGTAGGCGTGGGGGTTTTGGGCGGAATTGCTGTGAAAGCCGGTTTAAAAGCCATTGATTTCGCCACAAAAAAGAATCAGCAGCAGAGCCAACTTGAAAACGCAATTAACGCTGAGACAATGGACTCCACAAGCCCCTTTGATGAAAACGGCACTGTCAATGTAAAATAGCCCTTGGAAATTTCCGGCCACCACCCCTATCCAGGATGACATCAGGCATTCCCGGGCGTCTTCATTCCTTCGTCCTTCATTTCTTCCAGGTATGTTTTTCCCTGCTGTTTCGCTCATCCACCGCTTTCGGGCTCCAAAGCTTTTTTTTGTGAGGGCGGCAGGTTTTTGTATCGCCTCGATAACCCGGGGGAAGCATGGTACCCCTGACCGGAGGCACAAAGAGCTTGGCTGCAGGGGGTGGAGCCTCGCGAGTTTGCTTCGCGAGTTCGGACATCTCAACGCAGGCTGAGTTGTTAACAACCTCAGCGTGTTTCGAAGACCACACCCCATTGGTTTGGGCCATCGATTTCAGGTCAGGGTTGACCAGAGGAGCATGACGTTGAAAACGATGACCAGCAGAGCTGTTGCCGACAAAAGAATGATCTGCATGTGATTGTTGGCATATTTTCCCATGACCGCTGTCGATGAGGTGAGATAGATTTGTGCTACGATGGTGATCGGAAGCTGAATGCTGAGCAGTACCTGTGAAAGGATCAGAGCCCGAAACGGGTTTGAAACCAGCAGCAGCAAGCTCATGGCGCCGGTGACCGTGATTCCGATTCCCAAAATTGTATGCGAGTCATTGATGTTGTAGGGCTCATCGAAGATTCCGGCAAAGATCGATCCTCCGGCCATTCCCGCCGTCACGGAGGATGCGAATCCAGCCATGAGAAGCGCGATCGCAAAAACAGTTGCTGATGCATCTCCGAGGAGGGGCTTTAAGAGATGCTGAGCTTCCTCGAGTTCCACGATTGGGTGTCCGGTAGAATAGAACGCTCCGGCCGCCATGAGAATCATCGAACTGTTGATCGCCCATCCCACGATCATCGAGAACATGGTGTCGAGAAACTCAAACCTGAGTTCACGAGCGATGACTTCCTCGGATTCTTTGTTCCATTGCCGGCTTTGAATGATTTCGGAGTGAAGAAAAAGATTGTGGGGCATGACTACCGCCCCGAGGATTCCCATCAAAATGGTCCAGGAACCGCCCGGAAAAGCTGGGGTGACCCATGCTTGTGCCGCAGCTTTCCATTCGATCGGCACCAGCGTGAGTTCGAACAGAAAGGCGAGGCCGATCAGTGTCACGAAACCCATGATCCATTTTTCGAGTTTCCTGTACGAGTTCGAGAAAAGCATGTAGACCACAAGCCCTGAACTGAGCATCGCCCCAAGGATGATGGGAAGCCCGGTAAGCATTCGAAGACCGATCGCCGCTCCCAGGATCTCGGCCAACTGCGTCGCGATGCCGGCCAACACTGCGCTGCCAAGCACCGGAATCGTCAGCCAGCGTGGAAAATAGCGGCTTACGGCTTCCGAAAGACAAAGCCCGGTTACGATTCCGAGATGGGCAACATTATGTTGCAGCAGAATCAACATGATCGTGGAAAGGGTGACCACCCACAGAAGCGACAACCCAAACTGGGAACCCGCAGCAACGTTTGTGGCCCAATTTCCCGGATCGATGAATCCCACCGTGACGAGAAGCCCCGGCCCGGCAAAATTCAGAAAATCAGAAATACCGCTTCGATGGCGCCCGCCTAACGATTTGAAAAAATTCCCGATTCGCTCTGGCAAAGAAGACATGAGTTTCGCACCTTTCCCAACCACCATGAGCCGCTCGTGATCTCAGCGGGATGAGTTCTTTACTTTTTTGAAACGATAGCAGGAATCAAAGTGTGTGTCTAGTTGCGGCTGCCGCTTGAAGCAATTCTCGGTGAACTTATCGCCCTTCGGGCGGACTTTTGGTGCGTGACCTTCGCGCCATGTGGCGGCCCAAAGTGGCAGCGGCTT
>MNYA01000460.1 GCA_001872985.1 bacterium CG2_30_54_10
CCTGGTGACCAGGACATTGCTGCGTCCGATTTGACCGATTCCCGCCGCCTCTGCAAGGGGTGCTAATGGGGCGTTGTAAGACATAACATGATTGACGAACGTTTTCCCTCCCAGAGCTTTGAGATGCATACTCAACCGCGCCCCAACCGCTGCCGCGTCCAAATACCCCATGGACGTGGTCAGCATGGCTTTCTCACTTGGCGCCTGGCTGATCCGAGATCGACTCATCTCAACCGCGAAAACGATGGCGAATGGGAGATCGCTGTTTACCGGCCTGCCGTTCCGATGATGAGAGTAGTAAAAATCCTGGCGCATGGAAGTGATCCCTACCAAAGAAGCCCCGTAAAGTCGGGTAACTTCCTTTATGTGAATGGCCAGGACTTCTGCGGAAAGCTGAGTTCTTCTTGTGGCGGAAACCGTCTGCTGCTCTAACTGCACCCATTCGCCGATCAACCGGTCAGAGTCATTGGAAAGGCATTCCACCCGATTTCGTTCAGGAAGCCGATCTACCAAGCGGGAAAAGAAACCTCTCCAAAAAGGCAGTAACAAACGACGAAGCGCGGGAAAGCACTCATATACCCGGTTCAGGAGGTGGAGCTTGCCAACAGCTACAAAAGCTTGCAGTTCTGCCTCGGTTAAACCTTGTCTGATCATGAGCCGAAGAAGCCCGCCATTTGTCCTGAGCCGGTCATCTTCCACCCGCCAGTGAGGTCTCCGACGGTAAAACGTTCGATAGGCCCTGCTTCCTGGTTGTAGAGATAGACGGGCAAAAATGGTATCGCGTTCGTCAAAGGGAGGGGTCATGGGGATTTTCATCATGTTGCAATTTCCTTGGGAGGGCTTTCAAACGCCGGATAAACAGACGGTCATCATTGCGGAAACAGGTGGGAAGCGAAGGAACTTCACCCCACTCCTGCCTGCCGGCAATAATTGGCCCGAGATTTGGCCAAACATTGGCAGGGCAAAGAACGGCATCGAGATGCCCCCTGTCGAAAAGCGCGGTCAGGGTTTCCCTGTTGTGAAGAGCGTTTGCCAAAACCAGAGCCCGGGGTGCGGCGGGTAAAAAGGAAAATTCCCCCCAACGGGAAGCGGGTTCAACCGGGCGCGATGAAATCAGTGCGAGATAAGCGTCAAACGGATACCATCGCCCCGGCGGGAGGTTCTTCTCCAGCCAGTTTTGTTGAGCGTGGATACGGGGAATCCAGAGTCTTCCCTGGGCGGCCCATGCCCAGGAAAAAACCCGCATATACGGAAAAATCACGCATAAGAAAAGAATGCCGGCCTGCAATTTTCCCCGATTCTGAAAATAGACGGCACCGATTCCCGGAGATGCGTCACACGTTGACAACAGTCCGCCCAACAGGAGAAAAGCCCCGGGGATTTGGTATTCGTCATACGGACGATTGGCAAGAAGATGAACTGCCACCATGACCATCCCGCCAAAAATCATTGCCTGGCCGGCTTCACATCGAATGCTTCGGCGGGGAATTGCCCCCCAGACCCAAATCAATATGGGAAAAGCCAAAAGGCAGCGAAGAATCGTCGAAAGTTTTCGGTCAAGGATTTGCCAGGCATTTAGTGAGCCCTTCAGCGTTTCATACGCTCCAGTAAGGGTGTTCACTCCGCTCCTTGATAAAGGAATAAACAGGTGCTCCGCGACCTGACCTTCGCTCAAGGCATAAAGCAAAAGCCAACCGACAATTGGAAGAACAAGGGCCAACGTCACGCGGGGGCATCCCTTTCGCCATTGCCAAACCGCAAACAAAAGCGGCAGGGGAGAAAGGCTGATACGGAAAAACGTGCTCAGCCCCAGAAACAGCAGGGCCAATGTCGGTCGATTGTTTGCCAAGGCCCAGACCGCCAAACCAAGCACCAGGAGAACCGGGGCATGGGTTTTTACGAGGGCGGCGAAGGCCAGTAGCAAGGGCATCAGAAGTAAACCCCAAGGAACCCATCGGCCCATTCCCGGGTTCAGCCGTTCTACCGATTGAGCAAGCAGGAACGCTCCGATCAACGTTGCCCCAGCCGAAAGCAAACGACCTGCCAGAAGGGGATCAGATGTCCATACGGCGGGTAGATAGAACCAGCACGCCAGCGGCCCCTGTGGAAAAAAGAAATCCCGATAAGGCAACCAGTGCCCATCGGCACAGCTTCGCGCAGCATTCAGATACCATCCCCCATCATCCTGAGCCATGCTCCATACAGCCGCCAACAATCCCGCGCCCATCAACAGCCATGGAATGCCCCCGCCCACCCATCGACAAGAGATAATGGCCGCCGATCCCCGAGGGACCAAAGTTGGGACAGCTCTCATTCCACCAACTCCTGATACTTGGCGCTGACATGGTTCATTGACAACTCATGCGATCCCTATCAGGGTTGGATTTTTCGGAGTTCATCAACCAGGATGGTCGGTTCTGCACGCTTTTTGTAGTCGGTATTGACGAAGGCAAACCGAATCTTACGGGTGGAGTCAATCACGAACGTGGCCGCCAGAGGGAGTTCCCATGTCTCGTTACCCTGATTAGCGGCGAGATCGATTTTAAACCCTTGATAGACCTTCTTCATATCATTGTCGAGTTTGAAGACCAGGCCAAGTTTTCGGGCATAGGTATTCCCCTCATCGCTCAGGGCGGGAAAGGCGATGGCGTTTTTTTCCCGCGTGGAAAGGGCATTCTCTGGTTTTTCCGGGGTAATGGCCACCAGTTTTGCACCAAGGGCTTCAATGGCGCCAAGATGCTGTTGGTAGGCTCGCAACTGCACGTTGCAATACGGGCACCAACCCCCTCGATAGAAGGTGATGATGGCAGATCCTGTTCCGATGACGGAATACAGCGAAACCACCTTGCCATTGACATCCAGGAAATTTCCATCGGGAAGAACCTGTCCGACCGTCGGGGCTTTTTTGGTTATGCCGCTGGCTTCAAGGGTTTCCAAGGCTTTGCCCAGAATGGCTTTGGTCTCACCCGGGATCTTGTCCCTTGATGCCGCAGTCATTGATGCCAACTGGTCACCCAGCGTGGGAATCGGCTCACCCCCCATCACCGGGGAAATACACCATGAAAGAATACCTGCTACGACGACCAAAGAATAATACATATCCTGCAACCTCCTTTATTTTTGTCAGCTCATTAAAGTTGATCAGCTCAAAATCTGAAGAGTTTTCTTGAGAAACCAGCGCGTCCAGGGAGTGAGCCGAGCACGGTTACAGGCGTCGGCAGCTCGTTTGATAGTTTCTGCCCGCGTTGGATAAGGATGAATGACCTTGCCCAGTCCGCGCAAACCAATGCCATGAACCATGGCGGAGGTGACTTCGTTGAGCATCTCTCCGGCATCCTCTCCAATAGCCAAGGCCCCGACGATACGGTCTTTCCCCGACACGGTCAGAATTTTGACGAAGCCATCTCGGGCGCCTTCGGCTGCGCCGCGATCGGTTTCAGCAAAGGCATGGCGGTAGACATCGACGGCCAGACCCTTTTGCCGGGCTTCATCTTCATTTGCCCCGACCCGGGCAATCTCGGGATCGGTGAAAGTGCACCAGGGCATGACCAGCGAACTGAGGCGCTGGCGACCCATGAACAAGGCATTGTGGATAACCATTCGGGCGGCTGCGTCAGCGGCATGGGTGAATTTCCAGGCCATGGCGACATCCCCGGCGGCAAAAATCTTCGGATTGGTTGTTCGAAAATGGTCATCAATCTGAATGCCGCGTCGCTCATCGTATTGAATGCCGGCGGCTTCCAGATTCAGCTCTTGAACGTTTGGGGCCCGGCCCGCCGCCATGAGAATCCGATCGACGGGAACCACCCGGTCCTGCCCGGCAACACGCATGTGGATATCGTAACCGCCACCTGAGCGAGTTTCCACCCGCTGAATAGCTGTTTCAGTTATTACGGAAATGCCGTCCAGTCGGAACGTTTCCGAAAGAATGGCTGCGGCATCAGCATCTTCCCTTGGAAGAAGACGGGGCTCATTTTGCAAAATGGTGACCTGGCTTCCGAGGCGGGAAAAAGCCTGAGCCATTTCGCAACCAATAACCCCGCCACCGATAATCCCAAGCCGGGGTGGCAATTCCGTCAGGTTGAACAGGTTTTCGTTCGTTAACACCTCGGCAGCCGATAGCCCAGGAATCTTCGCATCAACAGCACGAGCGCCGGTGGTAATGACAGCTTTGCGAAACTTCAGGCGCTTGCCGCCAATGTCGAGTGACTGAGAACCCGTAAACTTGGGTTCGCCCAGAAAGACATCGACTCCCAGCTCATCCCTGTATCTTTGGGCGCTATCATTCCGACTGATTTCAGCCCGTATTCGGCGCAAACGCTCCATCACTGCGGGGAAATCGACTCTGACCGGGCCATCGATCCGAATGCCATATTCGCCGGCAGCTCGCACCTGGTGAGCACGCCGAGCGCAGCTTAAAAGGGCTTTGGATGGCACACAACCGACATTGAGACAGTCGCCTCCAAGAAAGTTGCGCTCGACCAACGCGACTTTGGCGCCAAGACCGGCTGCCCCGGCAGCGGAAATCAATCCTGCCGGTCCGCCGCCCACCACCACCAGATGATACTCGGGCGCGGGTTCAGGATTCAGCCATCCTTCAGGATGAACGTTATTCAGCAGCTGGTTATTGAAAACATCACGAGGTTGAAGATCAAGCATTCGTTCTCTCCTTATTCTTCGCAGAAAGGGTTTGGTCCAGACTGCTATTGGCAAAACGTGAGACGATAATGGTTACGGCAATCGTGGCCAGAATTCCGGCGCCAAGAAACACCAGTTCGGCGGTGGTGCGGGCGCGGCGTATCACGCCGCCTGCCATGGATCCGATATTGGTATAGAGAAAGGCCCCGGGAAGCATAAAGAGCCCTGTGGTCAGCACATACTGCCCGAAGCCAATTCTGGTCAACCCGTAGCCATAGTTCAAAACAGCGTAAGGAAAGGCTGGTGACAACCGGGTCAGGGCTACAATTTTCCACCCATGGATTGCCATCGCCTCATCGATGCGAAGGAAGGCCGGATACCGTTTAATTTGCCGGTTGGCCCAGTCCCGGGCAACGTAGCGGCCAAGAAGAAACGCCAGTGCAGCTCCGAGGGTCGAACTTAGCAGCGCCAGCGGAGTTCCCAAAGCAACCCCCCAGACGGCGCCTGCAGTGATTGTGAAAACCATGCTCGGAAAAAAGAAAAGACATGCCACGATATAAAGCGACATGTACATAAGTATTCCTAAAATACCCCGGCCTGCCAGAA
>MNYA01000321.1 GCA_001872985.1 bacterium CG2_30_54_10
CGCCTTCAACGAGCCAGGTTCCTCACTTTCCTCGCGAACCCGCATCAAAACACTGACAGGAGAAACCCTACGGGCAAATTCCGCCCCATTCGGTGACCTGGACAAGGTTCCCAAACACGTTATCACCATGGGCCTTGGAACCATCATGGAAGCCAGGTCATGCCTGCTTCTGGCATTCGGCACAGACAAAGCGGAAGCAATCCATGAGATGGCGGAAGGGGCAGTTTCGGCCTCCTGTCCGGGCAGCATCCTTCAGTTTCATCAAAAAGCCATTGTACTTCTTGATGAAGAAGCAGCTTCACGCCTTCAACGCAAGCAGTATTACCTGGATGTATACGCCGGAAAACCTGAATGGCAGTGCTGGGAATGATATGATTCCGGGTCAGGAATGTAAGTATTCATAACTCCGGAGAAAGATCGCCTTTCTGCCGTTTTCGAGATTAATAACCTCGACGCAGGCGCTTCCAGGGCTTTTGACGAAATCCACCTGCATCTGTCGGGCATAATCGGAGCCAAGCTCGTTGGCGTCGATCAAACCTTCCTGGGCGAGTCTTGAAAGCGGGAAAATCCGACCATCTTTCAGCGCAACGACCACTTGGTAATAGTAGACCACTGCCCCCTCAGAACGCGTTTCAAAGCGCTCAGAGTGAACGGTGACCCCTAGAAGGTCATCGAATGCAGCAATGGGTCGGCTGAAATGGAAAGAGAAAGCCTCGATCCGACTTTGAAGTTCGCGCCGCACCAAATGAAAAAGATAATGCTCCCTGACGCCGAGCCACCCGAACGAGCAGAAAGCGCAAAAGACCGCCGGCAGACCGAACAACAACCATGGATAAGGACATGCTTTGTCCAGAACAGGCCCCAGCACAATACTCAGATAAAGCCCCATGACGATCGTAAGACTCTTCGCCCAGGTTTGAAAACTGGTCTCGGTATCGAAAATCAGAAGCTCTCGATCCGTCAATAAGTCAATCTTTCTAATGGAAGTATCTTCTGTTTCTTTTGAAATCTCGGTATCCCTCACAACCCCGGATCCCGCCAGATTGGTCGCCCTCCAAGCAAGGTGAGCAGAACTTTTGCCTGATGAATTTCTTCGACAGGTTCGGAAAACAGGTCGCGATCCACCACCGCAAGATCGGCAAGCTTTCCCTCAGCTATAGAACCGGTTTCCCCCTCGCAGAAATTCGCATAAGCCGAACCAAGCGTGTGCAGATCGAGCATGGTAGCCAGCGGAACACTCTCCTGCATGCCAAGCTCATTTCCACAAGGCTGCTCTGGCCCGCGACGAAGAACAGCCGCCCGAATTGAAACGAGAGGGTTGAAGGTGATGGTATCGCCCCCGAACGGCCAGTCGCTCGAACAGGCAACTTTGGCTCCCGCCCTCAAAAGGCTTGCCAGCGAGTAGAGACGCTTGGTGCGCTCCAGGCCAAGGCTCGGCAGGGTAACGGTTTCGAAATAACTGTCCTTGTAGAACCAGGCAGGCTGGAGATTCGCGATGACGCCAAGCGCCGCGAAACGCGGCATATCGACCCGATCGATAAGGTCGGCGTGGGTGATCTGATGGCGAAGGTTCCGGCGAACCCCCAAAGCGTTGCTTCTCTCGATCGCATCCAGCGCGAACCTTACACCCGCATCTCCGACGGCGTGAACGTGAATCGGAATGTTGATGCGGCCAAGGGCGTGGATCATCAGAGACAGGTGATCCGGGTTCCACATTGGTTCCCCGTAAATATCGGGGCGGTCCGAATACGGCTCGAGAAGAAAAGCGGTACGGGCCTCGGTCACTCCATCAATGAAAACTTTGGCCGAGGTAAACCGAAACAGCGGCGATCGGAATTTCGCGGTCACGTGACGTATCTCATCCAACTGTTCTTCGCCCTTATCCTCGTGGCAGCGACGCGAGGCCGTGACCCTAAGCGTAAGCTCCGCGGCCTCTTCGAGAGCGAAATAAAGGTCAGGATGAGGATCCTTCCCTTGGGCATCGTGGATGGCGGTGATCCCGAACCGGGCCGCCTGGGCAAGGAATAGGCGGCCGGCAGCCAGCATTTCCTCACGGCCGGGTTTGGGAAAATGATCGGTCACAAGCTTCATGACGGGCCATTCATGAAGGATGCCCGTCGGGAAACCGGTTTCCGGGTCCCGTTCGATCACTCCGCCGCCCGGGGAAATGGTGTTCTGGTCGATTTCGGCCAGGCGAAGGGCGGCGGAATTAGCCCAGGCCGAGTGCCCATCATTGGCCTTCAGAAAGACGGGCCGGTCGGAAACAATCTCGTCAAGCATCTCCCGGCGTGGGCCTGGGGAGGGGAAAGCCCCGTAACCCCAGCCGCTTCCCCTGATGAAGGGCTTCTCCGGGTGACTCGCGGCGTAAGCCCGGATCTTCATGCGGCAGGCATCGGGGTCGTCGCCGGAGCTCAGCCTGCATTCTTCAAGATCGATCGCCCCGATGAAGGGGTGAAGATGCGCATCCTGAAAACCCGGAAGAACCGTTTTTCCGCGAAGATCGAGCTGCCGGGCCCCCGCATCGGGTTTCGGGGCGGAAGAGGCAGGGCCAACCCATGCGATTTTCCCGGCGCGGACCAAAACCACGCCGTCTCTGAGGGGCGGCTTTCCGGCAAGGTGGACAGTGGCGTTCCGGAGATCCCAGTCGTGAATGCGTGCAGGCATAATTTAAAAGTTTTCCCAAAAAAGACGTAATCCCCAAATCATGGTATCATACAAACCTCACAAAATGATGGCGTAAAATTGTATCTGCTCGAAAAGAGGGGGCATTAGCTGATTCTCAACATAAAGCGAGATTCCTCACTCTCGTTCGGAATGACAAACGATGATGTCTTTTCGTATCTTCTCAAAAAAGGGGGGCACGCCGCCCCCCTTCGCGTGCCGAGAGGGGGCGCGTCCCCCTCTTTTTGACAAGATACGTAAATTTTTTGTGTGACTGGTTTTTCAAATTTATCTCGGGAAGCAAACATCTGTGAACGAACATCGAAACTTCGTGTTGGCACTCATCATCCTCCCCTTTTTATGGCTGCTGCCGCAATTGGTCGATGGCGGCCAGCCGGAGTCGCTTTTCAGAAACGCGCCGCGTGCTCGGCAAAAGGCGCATCTTCGGGAAAAGAACGGTGAGAAGTTCAACGATCCCTACTTCTGGTTGCGAGAACGCGGCAACCCCGATGTCACGAGGTATCTCAAGGCCGAGAATGCCTACACCCGTCACGTGATGCGCGATACCGAGGCTTTCCAAGAGAAACTTTTCAAGGAGATGGTCGGCAGGATCAAGGAAACCGATCTTTCGGTTCCCGAGAAGATCGGACCGTACCTGTATTTCTACCGAACCGAAAAAGGCAAGCAATACCGCATCTACTGCCGCACCAAGGATGCACCCGAAGCCGCCGAGGAAGTGCTTCTCGATGAAAACGCCCTCTCGGTCGGAAAGTCGTGCTTTAACCTGGGCGCTTTCAATATCAGCCCGGATCACAAGCTTTTGGCCTTCTCGACGGATGTCGCCGGCGAGGAAAAATACACTCTGCAGATCAAGGATCTTTCGACCGGAAAGCTTTTCCCTGAAACGATCCCGAACGTTTCGACCGAGGTCGAGTGGGGAAACGACAACCGGACGATCTTTTACTCTACTCTCGACGAGGCACATCGCCCCTACCGCGTCTACAGGCACGCACTCGGCGATGAACCATCCAAGGACACACTCATTTTCGAGGAAAAGGACGACCGATTCAGCGTAACTACCGGGAAAACGAAGGACGATGCATACTTGTACATCCTTTTTGAAAGTAACACAACGACAGAGGTCAGTATTCTCGACGCCAACAAGCCTTCAGGCAAGTTCAGGCTTTTCAAACCCCGCGTTCAGGAAGTGATGTATACGATCGACCACCACGATCGTTCGTTCTTCGTCCACACGAATGAAGGCGCGATAAATTTCAAGGTCATGGAAGTTCCGGACGACAACATCGCGACGCCATCCTGGCGGGAGCTTATTCCGCATACCCCCGGGGTGAGAATCGACGAAATCGAGATGTTCGCGAAATGCATGGCGATCCTCGAACGCCGAAACGGTCTGCAGCAGATCCGATATTATGATTTCGGCAAAAAGACCTACAAGGATATTCCCTTCCAAGAGCCCACCTACAGCCTTTGGACCGGCGAGAACCACGAATACAATGCCGATTTCCTCCGGTTTCATTACACATCGCTCTTGACTCCCGAGACCGTGTATGACTTCCATTTCACTTCGGGCAAGCTCGAACTTCGAAAGCAAAAGGAAGTCCGTGGAGAATTCAACACCGACGACTGGCAGGCGGAGCGGATCTTCGCCGTCGCTTCTGATGGAGCACGCATTCCCATTTCCCTCGTCCATCGAAAAGGAATGCGCATGGACGGAAAAAACCCGATGTATTTGACCGGGTATGGCTCCTATGGCTCATCATCGGATGCTTACTTTTCCAGCAACCGGATTTCGATCCTTCAGCGTGGTTTCATTTATGCGACCGCGCACATCCGTGGCGGCGAGGAGATGGGAAGGGAATGGTATCTCGACGGAAAGATGCATCACAAGATGAACACCTTCACCGATTTCGTCGCCTGTGCGGAACATCTGATCGCGAAGGGCTACACCTCGCCCTCGCGCCTTTCGATTTCCGGCGCAAGCGCTGGGGGCCTGCTCATGGGCGCCGTGACAAACCTCCGCCCCGACCTTTGGGGGACGGTCGTCGCCGATGTTCCGTTCGTGGATGTTATAAACACGATGCTCGATTCATCCATACCCCTCACCGCGGGCGAGTTCGAGGAGTGGGGAAATCCTGAAAATCCCGATGATTACGCTTATATGCGTGCTTACTCCCCATACGACAACCTTTTGCGCAAAGCATATCCCCCAATCCTGGTGACGGCCGGACTCAACGATTCCCGCGTCCAATACTGGGAGCCGGCAAAATACGTCGCCCGGCTCCGGGCGATCAAGACTGACAAGAACCTGCTGCTTCTGAAGACGAACATGGGTCAAGGCCACGCTGGGCCATCAGGCCGCTACGATGCCCTCCATGAATTAGCCCACGAATACGCGTTCATTTTCAAAACACTAGGTATCCTGCATAAGAGCGCAGGCGAAAATTAAAAAGGCTATGTTGGGAACCTGTATTGAAATTCGATACCCAAACCAAATTCAGGTGGTATGCTTGTTTGAAACGTATTTTCGCACCTGGTATGACAGAACACAGCGCCCGCATTGCGCAGGATGCTCTTCACATGGACAAAACAAAGGATTCCCCCTATCAAAACCAACACACTTTCCCAACATAGCCTATTTTTTCTACGATGGGTAAACACTGATGAACACGAATTTTATTCCGAGCATTTTTCTCAAGAATTTCCTTATCTAAGTGCCATTCGGGGCACGCGCCCCCCTTCGCCTC
>MNYA01000241.1 GCA_001872985.1 bacterium CG2_30_54_10
TAACTTCTCAAAAAAGGGGGGCACGCGCCCCCCTTCGCCTCGCGAAGTGAATTCGCGAGGCTCATCCCCCGCGGTCGGGCGCTTTGCGCCCTCCGGTCTGCCTTCACTCTTCCCCCGACTTATTGAGATGATACGATACCGCGACAGGATGTTGCCGACCTCACAAACGATGGCGTAAAAATTTTTTAGGATGGTTGCGAAAATGGATGAACTTATTGGGATCATTATTATTCGGAAACGCCGCTGGATGAAAGGCAAAGTCGGTTTGGCCGTGGCATTGACTTTTCTTCTGACCGCAGCGGTCTTCGCGCTCCCGATGGGGCCGCGTCAAATCGCCGATTTCGAGCGTGAAGCGTTAGGCGTTCTGAAGTTTTTGACCTGTCATCAGATGCGGCAGGAAGGGGACCGAGCGGTGGTGACCCTACGCGATGAGGTGGTGAAGGGCTTCAGGGTCAAGTTCGGCGAAGTTGAATTCTCAGGGCTCACGCCAGCAATCATTGACAGCCTCGCAGCCGGAACCGCCGATTTCGACGAAGTTCGCAAGATCCGCGCGATCAAGGTGCGTGCAGATCTCGGGGCGGATCATCTTCAATCCTTCATCAATCGGGAGGTCGAAAAAGCGCGGGGTGGACGCCGGATTTTCGAAGCGGTTCGCACCCATTTTGCACAAGGCCAGGTCGATGTTTCGGGGCTGGTACACCTCGACCGGATTCCCGGAAATCCACTGGCTTTCATTCCTCAGAGCGGGTCGCCTTTCAGCGCGACCATCAAGCTGGGGGTCGAAGGAAGCCAGATCGCAATCGATGTCGTGGAAGCCCAGGTCAATCAGCAACCGATGACTCCAGAACTGCACGCCCAGGTGCTGTCCTGGCTCAACCCAATCTGGGATTTCACACAGATGCCCTACGCGGCTCAACTTGAAAAACTCGAAATCTCACCTGCGGGAATATCAGCGTCAGGCTGGCTCTTTGCCCCCTGAACCTTCGGGCCCTGACCACTCCACGAGTTCGATCCCGTGGCCATCAGCCCGCATACGGATTTTACCCGAAACTTTCCGGCCGTCCTTGGTCGTGAAGCCTTTCATGACGCGGGTGGGCTTCCCCGCAATCAACTGGTTGATCGCGGTTTTTGAGAGTTTCTTCCCGAGAAACTCCATCCAGACGACGTAGGAACAACCCTCCCGGAAGCGGTTGCAGCCGTATCCGCGACTCCCCTCAATGATGCTGCCCTTTCCGCACGCGGGGCATACTCCGTATGTCGGGCGCGGCGCAGGAGTGAGCGCCGGAGCTGAGGGTGACTTGAGCGTCGGAGCTGAGGGTGGCTTGAGCGCTGGAGTTGGGGGTGACTCGCGCGTCGGAGCTGAGGGTGACTTGAGCGCCGGAGCTGAGGGTGGCTTGAGCGTCGGAGCTGAGGGCGGCTTGAGCGCCGGAGCTGAGGCGGGGACAGGCCGTTGCTTCAGGCCCTTACCCGCGGACCCTTTGAAATCCTCACCCCGGATTCGAAGATCGTGCCGGGCTTGCTCATGCTTTGGGCAAGAATCAGGCCGTGGCGTTGCCGCTGGCTTGGCCTCCATACGCGTGGCAGGAGTAGCGTTCGAAAGCGGTTTTTTCACCGTTGGCGTGAATCTGACCGTCGTGCGCTCGGTCTTCACCTTGTTTACAAGATTTATTACGAAACTGCCAATGTCATCCATGAAGCGCTGCTGCTCCTCACGGCCTTTCGCCATCTCGGCGAGTCGTTTTTCCCAAGCGCCGGTCAGTTCAGGGCTTGTCAACTGCCCGTCAGCAACGGAGATCAACTGCATCCCTTTCAGGGTGGGTTGGAGCTTTTTTTTGTCACGAGCCAGATATCCGACCCGGAGGAGTTTTTCAATGATCTCGGCTCTTGTTGCGGGCGTCCCCAGGCCGCTTTCTTTCATGGCCAGGCGGAGTTCCTCATTTTCGACGAGTTTTCCGGCGGTTTCCATGGCCAGAAGAAGTGTGGCGTCGGTGAAGGCTGCGGGTGGCTTGGTCTGTTTGGTCAACAACTCGCTCTTTTTCACCTCACGCGCATCGCCCTGCTTGAGAGGCGGAAGAGCCTGTTCATCACTGTCCGCATCATCGTCCTCGCCGCCCCTGCCAAGATCTTTTCGCTCGTACAAGGCACGCCAACCCGATACCAGAATCACTTTTCCAAAAGCCTTCAAAGATTCCCCGGCCGCATCAAGCAATACAAAGGTCGAAAGATATTCCTGATCGGGGAAGAACGCGGCCAGAAAGCGGCGTGCCACTAGATCGTAGACGTTCCTCTCATCGGGTTTCCAGGCTTGCATATCGCCCGGACGTTGCTCGGTCGGAATGATGGCATGGTGGTCGCTGACCTTGGCGTTGTCGAAAACCCTTTTGGTTTTTCCGATCGGCTTTTGCTTCAATGCCTGGACGAAAGAAGCGAATTCCTTCGGCAAGGCATCGAGGCGCCGTCCAATCGTCGAATGGATGTCTTCCGAGAGGTGCCGGCTATCGGTTCGCGGATAGGTGATGACTTTTTTTCGCTCGTACAAAGTTTGAGCCGTCGCTAATGTCTGAGCCGCGGTGTAGCCGAACCGACTGTTTGCCTCGCGCTGAAGGGTGGTGAGATCGTACAAAAATGGAGGCGGCTGCTTCTTTTTGGCTGAGGTTACCTTTTTGACCGATGCGACCGCGCCCTGGAGTCTTCGCGCCAAGACCTCGGCTCCGGATTTTTCCCAAAGCCGTGCAGGGGTTTCTTTCTCCTTGGGATCAAACCATTGGGCTGAGAAATCGTCGAACCGCGCCTTGATTTCCCAGTAATCGCGAGGCTTGAAATTATCTATCTCGAGCTGGCGGTGAACGACCATCCCCAGAGTTGGCGTCTGAACCCGTCCAATCGTCAGCATATCCCCACCGAAGCGCTTGGTGTAACACCGGGTCAGGTTCATTCCGACAAGCCAATCAGCGCGAGATCGGCACTCGGCGGCACGCGCGAGCGGATCGAAATCGGTCCCGGATTTTAGCGCCGAGAACCCACACCGGATCGCCTCGTCGGTCATGCTCGATATCCAGAGGCGGCGAAACGGCTTCTTGCACCCCGCAAGCCCATAAACCAGCCGGAAAATCAACTCCCCCTCTCGCCCGGCGTCGGCAGCGTTGACCACGTCCTTCACATCCGGGCGATTCATCAGAGAACGAACGACTTCGAACTGATCAGCCGTCGCGGGGAGTACGACGAGTTTCCAGTTCTTCGGAATCATCGGAAGCGTTGCGAGATCCCATCTCTTCCAGTTGGGGTTCTGGCCTTCGGGCGGCGCAAGGGTAACAAGATGGCCCACTCCCCAGGTCACGAGGAAATCGCTTCCCTCGAGATAGCCCTGGTGCCTTCCGGATGCCCCCAAGACTCCCGCGATATCCCTGGCAACCGATGGTTTTTCCGAAAAGACGAGGGTTTTTGATTTATCCAAATTTTGCCCCGTGAGAAGAAAATAGTGTGCGAAACAATGGAAAATGTGTGCGGAAATTTGCACAACGCTGCCTATCCATCCTATACTATTTCCGGCCCAAAAGGAATTCTGCACTTGGCACGCCGGCTGCTACTTAACTTTTGCCCGGCATTGACCGATGGAAGACATTGAAAACAGTGAATGTCTTACCGTTGTTGGGCATTGCTCAACGAAAGGGGGTTCGATATGCCGACGTTTGCCTACAAAGCCCGCAACTGGGATGGGAAGATCGTCACCGCTGAAATGGACGGAGAAAGCAAGGAAGCATGTATTTCCAAGCTTCGGGAGAAGGGCTACTTCGTTACCAGCATCAATGAAAAAAAGGGTGGCGGTGGGATCAGCTTCAACTTCTTCGAACGCAGCGTCAGCTCGCAGGAGGTCTGCATCTTCGCTCGACAGTTCGCCACAATGATTGGGTCAGGTGTTCCCCTCGTCAGGTGTCTGACCATTCTCCAGCAACAATCTGAAAATCCGACCTTCAAACGAATCATAACCCAGATCCGGGCAGATGTTGAAGGTGGCGCCACATTTTCAAAATCGCTCGAAAAACATCCCAGGGTGTTCAGCGATCTGTTCTGCAGCCTCGTGAAGGCAGGCGAAGTCGGCGGCATCCTTGACCAGATCCTCAACCGTCTGGCCGACTACCTTGAAAGCTCCGAGAACCTCAAGTCGAAGGTCAAAGGTGCGCTCACTTACCCGGTCGTCGTTTTCGCGATCGCCGGTCTGGTCGTCGTCGCCCTGGTCATGTTCGTCCTTCCGCAATTCAAGGAAATTTTCACGGGCATGAAAGTTGAATTGCCACTCGCAACCCAGATCCTGCTGGGCTTTTCCGACTTCATGGTCAACTGGTGGTTCGTAGTGCTGCCCGTAATCCTCGGCGTGCCGTTCCTCATCCTCAACTTTTTCAAGACAAAGGCCGGGTCACGTATTTTCGACACCAACATATTGAAGATGCCTGCCCTCGGAATGATGATGAGAAAGGTCGCCGTCGCGAAGTTCACCCGAACGCTTGGAACCCTTATCGCATCAGGTGTTCCGATCCTGCAAGCTCTGGAAGTCACGGGACAGACCGCCGGCAACGTGGTAATTTCCGAGGCCGTCGATAAGACTCGTGTCTCCATCCGAGAGGGCGAATCGATCGCTGAGCCTTTGAAGCAATCAAACGTTTTTCCGCCGATGGTCGTGCAGATGATCGCGGTCGGCGAGGAAACAGGTGAACTCGACAAAATGCTTTCGAAGATCGCTGACTTTTACGACACTGAGGTCGATAGCGCCGTCAAGGGTCTGACCTCGGTCATCGAGCCGATTGTCATCGTGTTCATGGGAATCATCATTGGCGGCATCGTTTTGGCCGTATTCATGCCGATGCTCAAGCTGGTCAACGCCGCCGACTGATCTGCCAAAAGCAGACCGTACCTGCCAAATATAAATACAAAGAACCGGGCCCCCCGTAAAGGGAGCCCGGTTCTCTCATCGGGGCGACTGGATTCGAACCAGCGACCACTTGAACCCCATTCAAGTACGCTACCAACTGCGCTACGCCCCGCAGGTTCGGCAAAGATCACCGATCCACTGCACTCTTATACCACAACCCGGCCGTCTCCGCAAGTGGCAAGTGAATTGAAAATTCATTGAGATGGAATAAACGGGCAACGTTTGCAGGTCGAACGAAGGTTGAACGAAGGTATCATCTCAATAATACGGATTCCGGGAAATTCCTGCGTAGGGAGCGTAGGGCGGATCAGGCTCACAGAGCCGTAATCCACCGTTCAGGGAACGAAGGGATTTACCATTATCCGTATAAGCCGGGGGAAGAGTGAAGGCAGACCGGAGGGCGCAAAGCGCCCGCCCGCGGGGGATGAGCCTCGCGAATTCACTTCGCGAGGCGAAGGGGGGCGCGTGCCCCCCTTTTTTGAGAAGTTACGGACGAAGGTTGAACGAAG
>MNYA01000455.1 GCA_001872985.1 bacterium CG2_30_54_10
CCCCGGCGATCCAGGGTTTCTGCCGCGGAAAGCCCGCTGAACAGGAGATCGATCGCGCCTGACATGATCAGCAGCGATAAGAGAATCTCGACAAGGGTGAACCCACCGGTATTCCTGTGGAAATTACGGTTTTGAGACATTGTAAATGTGGAAGTTACTCGGCGCCGAGCGTAAGCGAGAAGGTGGCGAGTGATCCGCCCGGGAGTGTGAGAGCGAGAGAAATTCGCGACAAAGGCTCACCGGAAGCGGAAAGTGCGCGGCAACCCTCGAATCTGAGACCCGAAATAGCACGCAATGAGTCTGCGTCAAGATGGGGAAGGGGGCAGAATAGAGATGGTGAATCGATCGCTGTCAGACGATTCATCCTCAGTTCGATTTTCACGGGAATGCCGCGCTGTTCGGCTCGGGCCCGGCACGCGGCGAAAAATGCCGACAAGGAGTCGGAAGCCGTTCTGATATTGGCATCTCGGGAAACATTCGCATAGAAGCCCGAGCCCGCGGCAGATAGGATTCCAAGAACGAGCAGCACAACGAGCACCTCGACAAGGGAAAAACCGAAGTGACTTCTCAAAAAAAAGAGGCACGGGGCCTCCTTCGCCTCGCGAAGAAAACCCGCGAGGCTCATCCCCCGCGGTGGTCGGACACGCTGCGCCCTTCGATCCGCTCTCATGCTTCCCCAGAATTGTTGAGATGATACAAACCGAAACCGCTCTGCCGCGGATTTCCGCAACAAGCCGGGAACACTTCCGGGAAAATTTTGTACAGGTCTCCAAGGTCGGACTCCCGCTGAGGCTCCTTGCAACGACACGACAGCATCAGTTGGCTCGCGTCCGGGGAGGCCACAACCCCGCATCACCAGTAGTGGTGAGCGCTGTCCTTGGACCCGTCGGAACCCATCTGGCCATTCATGCCGATCCAGCGAGGCCCAAGGCGCAGAGCGCAGACCGCGCCGCGACCGCCCATGCTTCCACTGGAGCCGATGACCCAAAGGCCGGTGTTGTCGGTATTGTAGAACCTGTAACTGGAACCCGGCCAAGTGTAGCCCCAACGATTGGAGGCTTCCGGGCAGATGAAAAGTTTAGAATCTTTGGCCATGTCGTTCAGTTGCAAGAGGGCGTTGGAATACTTCCAGCGCATGTTTCCAGAGCGGTCAACCCAGGAAAAATGGTTCTTTCCGGGATCCAGTTCGAAGTTCTTGGCTTCCCAGAGGGAGGTGAGGCTTTCGATGGCTTTCTGGTTGGAAAGGCAGGATTTAGCCCGAGCCACGGAAGCGATACTCTGATACCGGGGAATGGCGATCGCTACGAGAATGCCGATCACCAGAACGACGATAAGGAGTTCAACCAACGAAAAACCTTTACGATTCATGAGGGCCTCCACGACAAACTCTGCACGTCCGGGAAGGGGACGTCCAAGTAACACTTTACTTCACCATCTTTATTAAGTCAAACAGCGGAAGATACATCGCCAGAGCAAGAATCACCACAAAAATGCCCATGAAAATCACGAGAAGCGGCTGAATCAATGTGACCACAGCATCTATGGTGGTCTCGAGATCCCGCTCGTACATCTGCCCGGCTTTTTCGAGCATTCCGCCCGTGTTGCCGCTGCGTTCTCCGACGTCGGCCATCAAAATGAGGCTGTCGGGAAAGATATTCCGGTGTTTTCCCAAGCCTTGAGATAGCGACTCACCACGGGCGACTCCGCCCTTGATATCAGCCAAGGCTTCTTTGAAAACAGTGTTTGAATGCGCCCTTTCGACCGCCCCGAGCGATGTCAAAATTGGAACCCCGCATTTGATCAACGTGCCAAGGGTTCGGGCGAAAAGTGCGAGTTCGATATGCTGAACGAGCGCTCCGATAAAAGGAATGCCCAAACCGATAATGCTGAGAATGCGCCCACCGCGATCCGATTTTCGAAAAGCCATGAAAAGAACAAACGCGAGAATTACACCGAAGGCGATCTGCCATGTGTAAGTCGAAAGAACGGTCGAAATCGCGATGACGAAACGGGTTGGCCCTGGAAGGAGTTGCCCGTTTCCTTCGAAGTTCTTGACGAAATTGGGGAAGACCCAGACCAACAGCGCCCATGCAACGACGATGGTCACGACCAGGAGAATGATCGGGTAGATCATTGATTTGATGACCTTGGCGCGGATCCGAAACATGGAGTCGTAAAGCTGGGCATAGCGTTCGAGGATCTGATCCAGGATTCCGCCGATCTCTCCGACCTCGACCATCGTAATGAAAAGGTTCGAGAAAACCCGCGGATGGTTTTTGAGAGCGTCGGAAAACGATTTTCCGGTCTCGATCTTCTCCTTGAGATCTTTGAGCAGCGATCTCAGGTTGCTTTCCGGAAGCTGCTTATGAAGAGCCTGAAGGCTCATTATCAACGGGCAGCCGGCGTTTAGAAGGCTCGAAAGCTGCATCAAAAAATAGTTCATCTCCCGCTGGGAAATGGTAAGCGCCCTGGTCGTCATCGCCGCCAGCGAACCAAGTGGGGTTAATGAGATCTCCAGGACGAAATACTGTCGATCGGAAAGCCATGAGCCGACTTCTTCCTGAGACCGGGCATCCATGAACCCGTTCATGGGTTTCCCTCGGATATCCAGGGCTTTGTAGGAAAAGCGCTGCAAGCTCATGCGCGTAAGTGTGTTGGGCCGCCGGAAACCTTTTCGATCTCTTCGCGGCGGGTCAGCCGGACAACCTCTTCATACGTGGTGACGCCCTTTGCTACCTTCTTGAGACCGTCTTCACGCATGGTTCTCATTCCGTGTTCGACCGCTGCCTGTCGTATGGTTCGGGCCGAGGCGCTTTCGAGGATCAGGTGATGAATGGCATCGCTTATCGTCATGATCTCGTGGATGGCCGTTCGGCCTGCAAACCCGCTCTTGCGGCAGGTAAGGCAACCCGTCCCCCGGAAGACCCTCGCGGAGGGAAGTCCAAGTTTTTGAAGGGCTGATTTCACCTCGGGTTCAGGGGCTCGGGTCGTCTTGCAGGAAGTGCAAATTTTGCGTACAAGCCGTTGTGCGCCGACTCCGATGAGTGCTGATGCAACAAGATAGGGTTCGACCCCCATCTCAATGAGCCTGGTAACGGCGGAAGCTGCGTCGTTGGTGTGAAGGGTTGAGAAAACCAGATGGCCGGTGAGGGCTGATTCAATGGCTATTTGCGCGGTTTCAAAATCGCGGATTTCGCCGATCAGGATTACGTTGGGGTCTTGGCGCAGGATCGACCTGAGGGCTCTGGCGAAGGTCAGGCCGATGTCGGGCCGGATCTGAACCTGATTTATGCTTGGAATCAGGTATTCAACCGGGTCTTCAACCGTAGTGATGTTTATCTGTCCACTCCGGATGAAATTTATTGCGGCGTAAAGGGTCGAGGTTTTCCCGGAGCCCGTAGGACCGGTCATGAGGATGATTCCGTTGGGGGAGAGGCTGAGCGTCTTGAAAAGTTCGAGGAGCTGATCGTCGAAGCCGACCTGCTCGAGAGTGAGTTGCATTCGGCTTTTGTCGAGAATACGGATGACTATTTTCTCTCCGAAAACGGTGGGCAGGGAAGAAACCCGCAGATCGATCGAGGCATCTTTTACCTTTACCTTGATGCGGCCATCCTGTGGAAGTCGTTTTTCGGAGATATCCATTTGAGCCATGATTTTGAGCCGCGAGATCAGCTCGCTTTGAATGCTTTTTGGGGCCTTCATCAGCTCGTTGAGAATCCCGTCGAGGCGGTAGCGGACGCGAATAATCTCTTCGTCGGGCTCGATATGGATGTCGCTCGCCCTATCGTTTATGGACTGCTGGATTACGTTGTTGACCAGGTTGATGATTGGGGCTGTCTGATCTGTCCCGGCAAGGTCAAAGGTGTTGAAGAAGCTCTCGTCCAGCTTCACTTCATCTTTTCGGGAAGCGGTCAGGGTCTCGACGGCTGCCTGAAGGGTATCGCTCGTGCCGTAATAATTTCGGATCGCCGCCTCGATTTGGGACTCCGGGCTAATCGCAACCTTGACCTCATACCCGGTTTGGTAGGTGATCTCATCGATAATAAAAACATCAAGGGGATCGGCCATCGTAATTTGAAGGTGGTTTCCGTCGAGCTTAATGGGGAGCAGATTATGGCTGCGGACGATGGGTTCGGGAATCGTCGTCAGCGCCTCCGGAGGGATAGTCACATCGTTGAGGTTGAGAAAGGGAATGTTCATCTGCCGGGCCAGCGTGACGCCGATGCTTTCTTCGGTGGCCACGCCCATCTCAACGAGGACTCTTCCGAGGCGGGTGCCCCGAACCTTCTGGCGTGAAAGCGCGTCTTTGAGCTGCTCAGCGCTTATCAACCTCGCATCGACAAGCGTGTCGCCAAGTCGCTTGCGGTTGCCGCCGGCCTGCTTTGCTTGCATTATCGCGTTCGCATCGTTACGGATCAACGTTTCCAAAAACTCTTGCGGGCGGTCTCATAGCGTGGATTGATCTCCAGTGCCTTACGATAGGCCATCATCGCTTCATTCTTGAGTCCCTTGGCTTCGAGAGCTTGCCCGAGTTTATAAAATCCGTCCGCGAATCCGGGATACTTCTGGACGAAGCGCCGCAGTTGTCTTATGGATTCCTCGACAAGGTCAGGGCTGTCGAACAGGACGGACAATTCGTAATTGTAGGCCTCAGTGTCTTCCATCTGGTACTCGGAGAAAAAAAGTGCTATGACCTTTTTATACTCGGTTACTGCGTCGTCCTTGCGGCCAAGGGCTTCGAGAACCTGCGCACGCTCGTTGAGTGCTTCGCGATACTTCGGGTTCAGGGTGACCGCTTCCTTCAAAAGCTCGTCGGCTTTTTCAAGATCGCCCTTGCCGTGATAGGCCATCCCTGTGTGGTAATGGGCATCCGGCCAACGACATCCAGCTTTGAGCACCTCGGAGAACGCGGCGATCGCCTCCTCGTATTTCCCCGTGTTTAAAAGGGCTTTGCCGTAGTTGTTCCAGTATTCAGGGGTGGCATGTCGCTCAATGGTTTGCTTGTATTCACTCAGGGCTTCCTCAAGACGGCCCAACTGCGCCAGAGCATTTGCAAGGCTGCACCGAAGGTTATGGTTATCGGGGTCAATCCGGAGCTTTTTGCGATTCTCTTCGCACAGTTCTTCGAGTAGACATGGACTATAATAGGAGCTATTTGTCTTTGGATCCATTACTGTCATTTCATCCTTCAGAAGAAAAATAACTTGATCTCTTGGAAAATTGT
>MNYA01000456.1 GCA_001872985.1 bacterium CG2_30_54_10
TCGATGGAACCAATCTCGTCCATATTCTCGGCGCTGGAGATATGCTCCCCTATTGGGGCGCCGACGGATTTGTGGAGTTGGTCGATGCATCAAATCAGACCGTTGATTTCGTCCGCTGGGGAGCAGATACTACCGCTCCGCAAACCTCAAGCAAATGGGTTTCCGGAGCTGCTCCGGCTTTGCCGGATGCCTATGGAAGTTCACTCGCCAGGCCGTTTGCACTCGACGACACCGACACCGGTGCCGACTGGGCGCTGCGTTCTTTCCCGACGCCAGGCGGGCCGAACGATGTGAGCTCAGATACTGATGCCGACGTGGATGGCATTCCGGATGTTTGCGAACAATCCGGGGCGACGTATATGGGCCTTCCGGTCTATGATTGGGGGGCTCGGGTTTCTCAGAAGGATGTTTTCATCCATATCGATTACATGAACTCTGTCGATCTGGGGGTCAATCCCCGGAAAGATTCCCTGGATAATGTTGTACAAGTTTTCGCCGCGCACGGATACACCCTGCATCCGGACGTCGGAACTCTTTTCGGCTCAGGGGTCGCCAACCACAACCTCGACAATCTCTCTCACCAGATTGCGTTTTCCCAATATCTCTACCTCGGAGTCGAGGCAGGAGCGGCAAACCTCTATGAGATCAAAGCAACGCGCCTTCCGTTGCCTAAACGCCATCTCTTCTATTACTGCATTTTCGCATCCAAGCAGAACAGCGGAAGCACCGGTCTCGGCGAGGTCGATGGCAATGACTTCCTGGTCAGCCTCGGAAATCAGGGCTTCTCCACCGCCACCCAGGAGGATACGAATTTCCTGGTACATATCATGGCAGCTACCTTCATGCACGAACTCGGGCACAATCTCGGTTTGTACCATGGCGGGGATGATCCGAACAACAATTACAAGCCCAACTACCTGAGCATCATGAACTACCTGTATTCCAACCTCGGCGTTCCTCAGGTCGGAAACCCCCGCGAAGGCGACCGATACTACCACAATCAATGGGCGAATGACGGGTTCGCTGCTACCTCCGCCTTCTACCAGTATTTTTCGGTCTCCGGATCGATGCAGATCCATAATAGCCCATGGACTGCCAGTTTCACCATGGATTACTCCTACGGAAGCGGAACGACCCTCACAGAATCCAACCTCACCGAAAGCGAGGGCCTCAAATATCCAATCACCGCAGGAGTTGACTGGAACGGCAACGGGAATGTAACCGACTCAGCCTTCAGCAAGGATGTCAACCTCAATGGCAGCAGTATCGAGTCTTATAACGATTATAACGACTGGGGAAATTTGAATTTCATCTTTCAGCAGAAGTACCAGGGAATTTCCAACGCTCCCGGAGGAAAAATAAAACGGCCTTACTCATTTACCAATAGCGATGCTCAGGAAATCGCTGATGAGCCTCCGGTGACCCTGCCCCACCGTCTCATGAAATAGGGCCGGCTTGTAAAAACGAGGTTTCATTTCCGGTTGATGACGACCCCCAGGACTGGAATATCTTCCGTCGTGATGAGGTACAGAATTGTACCTTCGGAAAGAGACACATCGGCGCCCTTGATGAAAGCCCCTCCGACGAGTCCAACCGGGCCCATCGCGAGATAACCGAGGGCTGAGGCCCCCGCGGCCATTCCGAGTTTTTTCTTGTTGAACTCCTCGCCCAAGCCGGTGATCTTGACCGGAACGGATTTGGAGTCAATCGCGGCGATCTCGCTGACGGAGAGCTTCACGAAACCGGATCGGCCGAAGCGTCTTCCCCGGCGCACTTTGTCCAGGCTTCCTGACAAGAGGCCGCCTTTGCCGATCGCGAGGATGTTCTTGTCAAGGAAGAGGTTCTCGCATATTGTCAGAGGAACCGTGTCTCCCTCACGCGAATTTCTGCTCGAGATGGCTTTTCCTAGTTTGACCCTAATCGCAGTTCCGGCGGCAATGGTCACCCGGTGCAGGGAGATGATGCCGTTTTCGAGACTCATGTGAATGAGCTGTTCGACCCGGAATGCCAAAGGTTCGGACGACGCAGATCCGATCACGAATGTGTCGAGGGCGGCAACGCGCTCAGGAAGCTTCCCCTGGCGAGTTTCATTGAATACCTTCCATTCAAGGTAGTTGATTTTCATATCCAATGAGGGAGCCGAACCAGTGCCCTTGAAGACGAAATTGAACAACGTCTGGGCCTTATCAGGTGGCTTTTGGCCGGTTCGGCGACCTAGGAGATCCTTCTCGACCTGGTCCAGACGCTGCGCAATCGCGCCCTGGTTTTTAGACCCATAGATGTATCGTTCGAGCCTGTCAGCCTGCCTCGCTACGATGTCATCCTTCTCGGAGGCTGAAGCTCCAACTGCAAATGCGATCGTGAGAACAGCGGCGAGTGCCTGCCGAAAAATGCTTTTCATGGATTGTCTCCTCATTTCAAAATCCTGCAATTTCGGTAATGGCGAATCGATGACTGATGGAGTTTGTCATTGCGAGGAGGCAGCGCCGACGAAGCAATCTGGTTCAGCGAGATTGCTTTGCTTCGCTCGTAATGACATGAACCTATCAGTCAGGATTCCCCACCACCAAAATTGCTTCCGCACCTCTGTATATCCCAAATCCAGGAATGGCATTCAGCGCTTCCGCCGTTTTGGCGGCGCCTGGATTTTTGCAGGCTTTCCTCCCGCCGGGGCCGTTGCCTTGGGAAGAATTCCTCCGAGGAAGGCGCGTGAGTCGTAGACGATCACTATCTCCCGCTGTCCTTGCGGTTCTGCATCAAGATGCCGGCAGAATGCCAGAAAGGCCGATTGCTCCGAAGCGGAAATCTTTACGTCATGCTGTGCCAGCAGGGGTAACCGAGCTGATACATATCTGATATCGCTCTCAGATAACCCGTTGGTCGCTTGTGCGATATCCTGAGTGAACCGTATTGCCGGTCGGCTAAACCGGTCAGGCGAAGGGGTTCGGGCTTCCTGATAAAGAAGATAACCCTCTTCCGTGAAAAACCTTGGAAACAATGACGGCTCGAAATTCGTCCGGCGCAGATCCAAGATCACTCTCTTTACCCCGACGCCATAGAATTCATCGGGAAAAGCGGTTGGAGCTCTTGATGCCGCGGCCGTTGAGCCCTTTGTTGAAGCGGCCGTTGAAATCGCCCCTGAAGCTGTCGTTGAAGTTGCTGGTGAAGCTGCTTCTGAAGCTGTCGCTGAACCTGTTGCTGAAGCTGTCGTTGAAGTTCCCGCCAAAACTGTCTTGGAAGTCGCTGCTGAAGGTGTCGTTGAAGTCGCCCCTGAAGCTGCTGCCGATGGAAGGCTGGCCCAGGAAGCCAGCAGGGGAAGTGGCTCCATGGGTTGCGGCCTCAAGGCGGCCAGATACAGTGCCGAACGAAGGCTGACCGCGCCGTTGAACGGGATTTCAAGCTTGCATCTGAGAAGGCCGGTCAGATCGGGCTCGAAGAATTTCTTCGGCGCCGAAAGAAGTACCATCCCCAGGCGCTCTTTCAACGCTGAGTTCATCTGGAGCGCATTCCGCACGCTTAGCCCTTCCATCAGAGGAATTCCCAGGATGGCCTCATAACCTTGATGCAGAGCGTTCATCCAGGCCCTGGCCTTCTCCTCTTCGTATGACGAACTTTCTTCCCATGGAGTTCCGCCAAGGCCCCAAACGACCAGAACCTGTTTCTCGAAATCGACCACCGGTCGGCTGAGGTCTTGCCCGATCCTTCCGGGAGCTATTCCAGGAGCTATTCCGGAAACCGTTCCGGAAACCCCGCACCAGAACAGGAATACGGCGCAAATGAGCCTTCTGTTTCCCATTTGAGGAAGCCTTCCTCAGTCGAAGGTGAAGTGAGCGCCGATTTGATGCTCTTTGACCACGTCCCCATTGTAGAAAGCGTAGTCCATCCTCAAATTTGGAAGGATAGCCATTCCGAATCCCAACGTCAAGGTTCCATTCCAGGACCCCATTCGCATGGTGAAGTCGTTTTCGATGAACTTCTTCTCGATCCCGATCCGATACTGCTGCTGCGAAGACCGGGGAGCATTGGTGATGTTCGTGGAGTCCGCGGAGATCAATACCCCTTTGCTCAATCGAAAGGCTCCGCCGATGTTCAATGTGACCCCATCTCGCTGAGCGCCGGTTCCGTTCACCCTTTCCAAAATATTGTCCACCGTCAGACCGCCGGTGATCCGGTCGTTGTAGTGATACATAAGCCCGAAGCCCAGAGCTTGTGAATCGCACTTGGAGTGTGTGCCAAGGGTTTTGATCCAGCGGTCTACGTTCGCGAAGTCAAACTTGATTCCTCCGTAGAGCTGTTCCCGAGCAAGCATTCTTCGAGCGATTGGAAAGCGCGTTCCAAAGGCAAGTTGGAAGTTGCTGGTCTCACGCCTGATGCCGAGGAACTCCCCGCCCACCTGTTTGCCGAACTCGACGGAACGGTAGTCCTCGGTATACGCGCACCCGTAGCTGTATTTCGGACGTCGGGGGACCGGCTCTTCGAGGACGTTATGCTCGAGGTAATCCGTTACCGAGAAGGCATCCTTTGGGCTGTCTTCATAAATGTGGCCCGTGAAGGCCAGGGAATCCCAATGATAGATGTCGCGCTCGTTCACTTTCGCCTGGAGCGAGGCTTCCCGGCCCTGAATCTGGGAAAGTCCGGCTGGGTTGTAGTAGGTGGCTGTCTCGTCATCCGAGACCCCAATGAATGCGCCACCCATGCCGCGCGCGCGTGCGGACTGGGCGGAAGCTGTTCCGGCTGCGGCAAGGGCCAGTACAATTACCAACGCCCCCGCTCTCAGCAAGTTTATGTGCAGATTCATGAACGACCTCCTGGTACCGGGACCTTTTCCCTCTCTACTTCCTTCGTCACACATGGCATAAAACCTAAGACTCCGAATGATTTGTTTTCACGGGTCGAGGGAAGTCATGCCTGATGTCCCCCGAAGGATTATACAAAGTGCATTGTAAAAGTTTAGCGGTTTGAAAAAATGGAGAACGAAGGAATTTAGGAGAAGTGGAGATAGAGAAAATGATGAATGATGAATGATGAATGATGAATGATGAATGATGTTCTTCAATTTTCCCAAACAGGTAAACTCTTAATTTTTTTCCTTCCACTCCAGATCTGCGTTAATCCGCGTTTATCTGCGGCAAAAAAATCCTTTCCTTTTTTCTGTTTTTTCGT
>MNYA01000396.1 GCA_001872985.1 bacterium CG2_30_54_10
TGGAAGCCGCTGCGACTTTTTCGCTGGATTCCGACAGAACATTTCAAAGCAGGCATTGAAACATGAATTTGGTGAAGTTTGGCAGTCACCTTTTTTCGAACGGCTCAATTCTTTTTGGTAGCGGGCGCCTTTTACGCGATTCGCCGCAATTTTCCGGGGTCACCCGACGTAATAGGATTGGGTCGGATAGTATGCTCGGTCATCCAGTTGGAAGACTTCCATTTTGACATCGTCGGGATACTCAACCCCGAGGCCGATCTCGCGGGGGTGGCTTCTGGAAACCATGAAACGGAAGCTGGGGAAACCTTTCTTTACTGGAACATTCTCACGTTGGGGTTCGGCTCCGGTGAAGCGGTGGACAACGGTTACCCAGTAGTCGCGGTCGCCGCCACTGTTGTTGAATTCGAGGTGAAGTATGTAGCAGTCTTCAGTCCAATCGTAGGTAAATTTTTTCATGCAAGCTTCACCGCCGGAGTGCGGTCGTATGGCAGCTCGAGGCCGACGACCTTCGTCTGGAACCCGCATTTATTGCAAACCCCCTTGTCGCTTAGGGTATCCTTGAGATACGTGTTGATTCCGTATCTTTCGATGAGCAGGGTCTTGCAGGAAGGGCAATAAGTGTTCAGGCCTTGAGATTGGAAGGTGTTCCCGATGTAGACGTATTTGAGACCCCTTTCGAGAGCGAGATTCCGGGCGGCCATCACGTCTTCAACGGGCGTCTTCGGATATTGCATATATTTGTAATCGGGATGAAAACGAGTGAAATGCAGCCCGATGTCGGGGCTCAATTCCTTCAAGAAGAAATCGATCACCCGGTTGTAGTTTTCGTTGTTGTTGGTCAGGCCGGTCACCACCAGGTTGCTGATCTCGAATGGGATCTGGGCTTTGAACACGGATCTGGTTCCGGCGAGGACCGGTTCAAGCCAGCCTTTGGTAAACTTTTTGTAATAATCAGGATCCATGGCCTTGATCGAAATGGCGAACACATCGATGACCTTGCACAATTCGGACACCGCTTCCGGAGAAAGGAAGAAGGCCGATTTGAAAAGGTTCTTCAGGCCGGCCTTGCGGGCCTCGATCGCAGTGTCGATGACGAACTCGAACCAGACGGCGGGATCGTTGTATGTCCAGGAAAGAATGGGAGTCCCTGATGACTTCGCTGTATCTATGACCTGCTGGGTGCTATATTCGTAGATCGTGGATGGAGGGGTGTATTGAAGTTGGGAATAAACCCAGTTCTGGCAGTAGTCGCAGTCGAGGTTGCAGCCAAAATTCCCCAAGGACAGGATTTTAGCGCCTGGCATATAATGGAAGGTGGCTTCCGTCTCGACGCGCTCGACGGTAATGTGAGTCGCCTTTCCGTAGGACTGGGCGTATAATTTTCCGCCCATGTTCTTTCGGACTTTGCAGAAGCCTACCGAGTTCTCGGCGATTTGGCATTGGCGGGGGCAAAGGTGACACTGTACCTTTCCATTGCCGAGTTTTTTGTACAGGTAGGCCTCCTTGCGCCTGTCTTCCCATTGTGTTTGAAGATCATGGCGGGTGGCTTGCTCTGAAAAAACATTGCTCATCAGTTGCCCTGACTTTCTCGCCCATTCAGGCGGCAATAAACTTTACTTTGTGAGGAGCCCGGTTAAGTGGATCTGATGATATTCCCGCTAATAGAGGAAGTCAAGAATATCAGGATCTCATCCGCAAACAGCAAAATTTCTAAAACTTCTGTCGAAACTTCTTGCGGAAACATCCAGGTTCGGATATCCTTGCCGGAGATGCTCGGGGACGAGGTCGAAATTGTATCGAGGAGTGAGGTATGAAGAGGTTTATAGGTGTTCTGGTTCTTGCTCTCGTATTCGGGGTTTGCGGCCAGCCTTCGTGGGCCACTGACTCATCCGAACTGAACGACGCGGTTCTGTATCTTGTGAATGACCCACAGGAGCTTACATACGCGGATATAAACAAACTGATCGACCGGAATAAAATATTCCAGCAAGAACATAAAAACCTGACCGAAGATCAGGTCACCAGCTTCTACCAACACATCGCTGAACACGGCGTCCGCAATCCCGGCGCCGGTCAGAACCAGGTGCGTGTTGCCTACGTCGTCCAGAACCAGGGCCCCGACATTCAGGGCGTGGTCGTTCTCAAGGGTGATTTCGATCGGGAAAAGGTTCTTGATATCGTGAAGAAGCATTACGCTGAGCACAGCGGCGAACATGCAGCCGCGGTGACCAAGCAGACCCAGTTCGACCGCGTTCATGACGAAAAGAAGGCCGCGAACCCCTACGCAGAGGCCGATACCACCATCGACGGGCATAGCGCCCACATCTTCCCGATGCCTCTGCGCAATCGGGAACTGATCGTCGTTTCCACCGATGGTGCAATTCTGATCAGCTCCGCCGAGCGCGGAAACCGGAAGCTTCTCGGCAAGACAATCGCCGTGGTCGATGGCCGCATTCCATTGAAAGAACCAGCCCCAAGCACCAAGGTCGTCATGGTCTTCGCTCCTTCGAACCAAGAGAAAAACCGGATGGAAGATGGTATCTGGAAGCGCTACGATCAGCAGAAGCAGGACACCCTATCCCAGAAAAAACACCTCAAGAAACTCGGCGAACGCTTCCGGCAGAAGGTCATCAAAAACAAGATACAGTTCTTTGTCGATTCACTCCAGGAACTGAACCAGGGAACCATGACGGTCGAGCGCGGCCGGACAGGTGACCTGACCAAGACCGCCACCATGGAAGCCGATTTTGCCTCCCCTGACCAGGCCGGCGAAGTTAAGAAGCGCCTGTTGAAGCACATGGTCAAAGAAATCAAGCGCCAGGATGATGTTAAGGACAAGTTTGCTCTCGGCAACATTTCCATTACAACCCAGGGAAACAAGGTTCTTCTCCGCTGTCAGCTTCGTGACTCGAAAGAACAGCTTCATGCTTTTCATCTCATTTCCACTTACGTTGATAAGGGTATGCTCGAACGCCTTTGATTGAATTCCGGTCAACACCTGATTTTCCGATCTCTGATGCCCGCGTGTAGGAAGGAAACTGCCCGCGGGCGTTTTATTTATTTCAAATCAAAGGTCAGGTGAGTTGATACATGCGTTTTTATTTTGTTGATAGAATCACCCACCTGGACCAGGGAAAGCTGATCCGTGGCTACAAGAATGTAGCCATGAGTGAACCCGTTTTCACGACGCATTTCCCAAGTTTTCCGGTGCTTCCCGGAGTGGTCGTGATCGAGGCAATGGCGCAGCTCGCCGGCCTGTTGATCGAAACCACCGAAGAAGGGAAAAGCCGCAAGGCCATTCTCTCGATCGTCGATCGCGTGAAGTTTAAGAAGATGGTCCGGCCCGGTGACCGCCTGGACATGTCGGCTGAACTGGTGGTACTCGACGAGGATGGGGCTCGCGCTGAAGTTTCCGCGGCGGTCGGCGAGGATACGATCGCCCAGACGCGCCTGACATTCGTTCTTCTGGAGGTTCCCCCCGAGTTCGCCGGAGTTTTGGCCCAAGAGCGGGCTGCGCTCTTCCATGCGCTCCGAATGAAATGACCGGCCTGCCGATCGAAGTCGCGATTACCGGGCTAGGGGCGGTCACCCCCCTCGCCACCAGTGCAATGTCCACGTTCGCGGCGTTGTGCGAAGGAAGAAATGGCGTTCGTGAGATTCTCTCATGGAAAAAGGCCGGGTTCCCGGTCACTTTCGGTGGGATGGTCGACGGGCTTGGTTCGCTCGAAGTGTACCCGATCTTCCGGCAATATCGATCGCGCAAAGCGGTTTTCGCGATTGAAGCGTTGAGCGAGGCTCTCGCCCAGACCGGTCAGAAACATCTACAGATCGGCAAGGGCGGCATTTTTCTGGGAATCGAAACCGGGCGGCCCGCGATCGACAAGCTTTTCAAGATGTTTCGGCAGGCCGGAACTCCGAAGGGCCTCGACCCAAAAGCATTCGGGAAGAATTGTTTCCATTACTTGACTCCGGGTGAAGTTCTGGCCAAACAACCATTTTTCATGGCCTCTCTGGTCGGCCGCCAAGCGGGTGTGATCGGCGAATTTCACAGCGTTTCCAATGCCTGTTCCTCCTCCAATCAGGCTATCGGAGAGGCGTTCCGCAAGGTGGCATCGGGCGAACTCGACTGGGCCATAGCCGGCGGGGCTGACGACATGGTCGACGAATACATGGCGATCGGATTCCATCTGCTCGGGGCTCTCGCCGAAGATCTTCCACCGGAAGCCGCATCCAGGCCGTTCGATGCTGCCCGGCGTGGTTTTGTGCTCGGAGAAGGCGCGGGAATGCTCATTCTGGAATCATTGCCGCGGGTTATCGCCCGCGGTGGTGAGCCGATCGCGATGCTCCGCGGATACGGCTCAGGAGCTTCGGCAGGCAAGATCACTGAAACTTCCTGGGAAGGCATCTACAAAACCATGGCCGCCGCGCTCGAAGAGGGAAAGATTGGGTTGGGTGACGTCGATTACATCAACGCTCACGGGACAAGCACTCCGATGAACGACCCTGCGGAGACCAAGGCTATCAGAGAACTTTTCGGTGCCAGAGCGAAACGCATCCCGATCAGCTCCACCAAATCGATGACCGGCCATCTGATCGCCGCATCGGGCGCGGTCGAGGCGGTCGTTTGCGCTCTTTCCATCCGAGGAGGGAAGATACATCCGACGCGAAACCTGGTCAAACCTGACCTATCCTGCGATCTTGACTACGTTCCAGAGGGGGCCCGCGTGCTTCCGCTTCGCAACGTTCTTTCGAACTCCCTTGGCTTTGCGGGAATCAACAGCACTCTTCTTATTTCCCGCTATCAATGAATGGGATGGGGTGTTTTTCCAAAAATTTATTACCGGACAAGAACCAGAAGCACGTTCGGAGCCTGACGGCCCGAAGACCAGGTGTAGAGAAAGCCGGCGCTACCTGCCTCCCCTCCCTCCGAATCGGGCAGGCCGATTTCCGGCATCCGGCTCTCCAGTTGGTGGCAATTACGATTGGCATGCTTCGATATGGGCTGCCTCAAGAGAAAAGAGTTTAATTTTCGAAAACGAAGATGGGGTTGAGGGCAACTCGAAAACGAACATTTCCTTTTATGTTGAGCTCAACATAAAAGGAAATCTGGTAAGAGTTTAGCGGTATGAAAGAAGAAAGGCGAAAAATCAGAGGAAACGAAAAAGCAGAAAAAAGGAAAGGATTTTTTTGCCGCAGATAAACGCGGATTAACGCAGATCTGGAGTGGAAGGAAAAAAATTAA
>MNYA01000279.1 GCA_001872985.1 bacterium CG2_30_54_10
CCCGTTCAGTCCGAAGGAATGCGCCTATTGTTCTCGCTCGCTTTTTATTCGGGCGCGGGTGTCGCCTTGTTCCTTGCCCTGCGTGCCTTTACTGCCCCCCCTGGAAAGATCGCGGCAGCGGTTGAGATCGAGGAGGCTGCACCCGGCTTCCTGTCGGGCCTTTCCAGCGCGGCGGAATTTCAGACCCTTTCGGAAGAACCCGGAATATCAACGGCGCTGCGGAAGTTGACGATCTCACAGGCCGCGGAACAGCTCACGGAGAAAGATATCGGCCATGCTCTTTCCAGATTTTCGCGGCGCCGCGCCCTGGCAACCATGGTTTCGTTGCTTGCGATCCTCGGCTTGTGGTACGCGGCGGCGCCGATGGAACTGCGGCGAGGCTTGGCCCGACTCAGTCATCCGTTCTCTGACATCGCGGCATTCTCCTCCCTCGAAGTCGTCGTGTATCCTGGCAACAAGCTCGTAGCACGCGGGGACAACCTCCAGATCGCAGCGGTTCCCAACCAGCCGGTTGAGAAAGAACCCGTTTTGACGCTTTTCCGCCCCGGAGGAACGGAAGGAACCCAGACCGAGATGTATCCTGACGAAGCGGCATCCAAGGCGATGTTCGTCTATACGCTGAGCGGTTTGCAGGACTCGACCGATTACCAGGTCACCTGCGAAAAGTTCAAGTCGCCCAGATTTGAGGTGCAGGTCGTTCCGCGACCTGATATCAAAAAGTTCCAGGTTACCATTCATCAGCCGGAATATCTTGGCTCGGGTCCTCAGACGCTTCCTGACGGTGTGGGAGACTGCACGGTTCTCGAAGGAACACGCATCGATATCCTTGGGGAGGCCAGTCAGAAATTGAAGTCCGCCGAAATGTTCCTCGACCCCGGAGCGACCCAACCCTGCCGGATCGAACACGGCGACAACTTCGTCTATTCCTTGCAGATTGCCACAAATACAAGGTTTTCCATACACCTTCGAAACGAGTTCGGCTTGGCGAACGAAAACCCCGTTCGGTATCAGGTAACCGCTATCCGCGATGCATCGCCGACTGTGGCCATTCTCCGCCCCGCCGGTGACCTGCCTTTTCCAAAGAGCAAGCGGCTTGATTTGAAGGTCGTCGCGAAAGATGATTTCGGCGTTTCCGGAGTGGTCATGTACTATGCGGTCGGTGACCGCCGGCATCTGATCCCGATGAACATGAAACCCGACCTTGTACCAGTAAAAGAATACGAGGTGGAGTATCCATGGATGCTCGACACGGTCTCGGTCGAACCCGGCACCGAGATCAGCTATTTCGTGAAAGCCGAGGACGGATGCAAACCCGTAGCGAATGTTGCTTCCACGCCGATTTTCAAGGTTTCCATGCCATCCATGATGGATGTTTACAAGGGTACCGACGAAGCGCAAGGAGATGTTGCCTCCGAGTTGAAAGACCTGCTTGAGGCTCAAAAACAGCGTCGCGAGTCGTTGCAGAAAACCTTCGAGCAGATCAAGCATGAGGGAAAGCTCGACTACCATTCCGAACAGGAGCTTGAAAAGGCCATCAAGGAAGGCGAGCAGCGCGAGAAACAGGCTCAGGACATCCTCGACAAGTTTCAACAGATGCAGGAAAATATAAAAGAAAATCCCTTCAGTTCCCCTGAAGCCCTCGAGAAACTCCAGAAGATCAGCCAACTTGTTGACCAGGTTCTCGACGATGAGGGGAAAAAGTTGATGAAGCAGTTGCGTGACTCCCTTCAGAACATGAAGATCGACCCAAAAGAGCTTGAAAAACTCGAGGAATCATTCAAGATGGATAATTACCTCAAGGAACTCGACCGCACCGTCGAACTCCTCAGCCAGCTTCGCGATGAAATGAAGATGGACTCGATGGCAAAATCACTCGAAGACCTGAAGCGTCGCCAAGAACTCATCGCCTCCGAGACTGCCGGGGTCGAAAAGAAAAAGAAGGGCGGCGAACTCACTCCGGAAGAACAAAAAAAGCTTGATGAGCTCGGCAGGAAGCGTGACGAGCTTGCTTCCGAAGCTGCCGCCCTCGACAAAAAACAGAAGGACGGTGCGATGACCCAGGCCGAGCAAGACCGGAAAGCCGAACTTGAAAAGCTCCAGAGTGAGATTGCATCCGAAGCTGCCGCCCTCGAGAAAAAACAGAAGGGCGATCTCGGCGAAGAGGAGCAGAGCAAACTGAAGGATCTTGCCCGCCAACAAGAGAAAATAAAGGAAGAACTGGCCGAACTAGAGAAACAGTCGAAGGAACTCGCCGAAAAGAAACCCGCAGCCGGCCAACAGGAAAACCCGTCAAAAGAAGATCTGAAGAACATCCGCGATAAGATGAAGCAGGAGGATTTCCGCAAGACCTCCGACGATATCAAGAAAGACCTCGAAAAGCAGAACCTGAGCGGAGCGCAGCAGAACCAGCAAAAAATGTTGAAATTCCTTGAAGCTCTGAGCAAGGAAGGCCAGAAGATGTGCCAGGGCGCCTCGGGAGGCCAGCCTCAGCAAATGGATCTTTCCCGCTTCATCCGAAAAGCGATCCAGGTCTCGCGTGATCAGGAAACGCTTGTGCTCCAGCTTCAGGGGATGTCCGGCCAGTTCATGCGCGGCCAGAGGCCCACCGTCGAGGGAACCATCGACGAGTGCTCGGGACTTCAGGTTCTCGTTCGAGATCAGGCAAAAAGTCTCGAAGATGCCCTTGAAACACTTGTCAGGAGCAGTTTCTCCGTGAACCCGGACGTGCTGCTTCCCCTCAAAGGCGTTCAAGGAATGTTTTCCGAGATCGTCAAGGATCTCGAAGATCGCGCTATCAGCAAATCCCGCCGGGAACAGCGGGAGATCATCAGGCGGTTCAACCTTCTGGCCATGGAACTGATGCGAGCCCAGGATCAGTCCTCCAGTCCATCGCAGTCGGGAAGCACCCCGACCGACTTTCTCAAGCAGTTCAAAAACCTGACCCGGCGTCAGCTCAGTCTCTACCAGCAGACCATGCAGAGGCAGATGTCCCAAAGCGATCAGAGGATCATGGAACAGATGAAAAAGCAGGCGCTTGAGCAGAGAAGGGTTCGTGAAGCCCTTGAACGGCTCATGCGTGAGGGCAAGGATCAAAAGCAGCTCCTGGGCCGGATGGATGACGTCATGAAAGACATGCAGGATCTCGAAACGAAGTTGCTCGATCCGAATAAGCGCCGCGATGTCGCTGAAAAACAGAAGTCTGTTTACGACCGGATGCTCAAGGCACAAAAGTCCCTCAAGAACCGCGAGGAAGAAAGCGAGGAAAGAAAGGCCGAGAAAGCCCGCGATCTCGCTCAGGCCCCCATCGAAAAAGCATTGCCATCAGCCGGAAGCGATACTCGTGATTTGTCCAAAGACTTCCTGGGCGAGATCAAGGAAGACTATCCGAAATCCTACGAGCCCCTGCTGAACGATTACTTCAAGTCGCTCAGTCTTTACGGAGGCAACTGATGCACAAACCAATACGGCGCCTGCCGGGGCTGCAAAGATCGACTAAACCCCGGCCCTTTGTTGTCGTTGCTGCGAGCAAAGCGAAGAAATCTTCGACATTACGAGATTGCTTCGGCGCAATGCCTCCGGCAATGACAATTTCCCGGTCGCGAGCCCGACGGACATTTAGCATGGCTTGTTGGCCACAGTGCGGGCATTTGCCGATGCTTGTATCGTTCGTTATTGCGCTGCTAATAGCACTTTCGGTTTCAACACCGGCGACAGCCCAGAAAACAGCCTCGCCGACAGTTGAAGACCCCAACGAGCCGATGTTCCTGTTGAACGAGGCGATGAGCGATTATTCGAGTCGCCACCTCTTCCCCGCCCGCAACCGCCTTGAAGACTTGATCAAGCGCTACCCGAAGCACCCTCTCGCCCGAAGAGGCCGTCTCGAACTTGGAAAGATATTAAAAGATCTGAGGGAATTCGATCAGGCGATCGAGATCCTGATGGCGCTGGCGACCGATGAAAGGCAGGATGCCGAAGTCGCTTCAGCCCGCGAGCTTCTCCTGGATCTGTTGTTCGATCTTCATCGGTACAAGCAGGGAAGCGACCTTCTCGAAGGCTTTTGGAAAGCCAATCCCGGCGACGTCGAGACGGGCCGGCGCCTGGCAAGATTCTACCTTTCATCCGGAAAAATCAACGAAGCAAAGCTGCTCCTGGAGGGCCTCCTCGAAAGAACCTCCCGCCCCGACGTGTTCGGCGATCTTCTGCAAATGGCTATCCGCCAGGGAAAAGTTGAAGCTCTCAGAGCGATCATCGAGCAGCGGAAGGCGAGATATCGCACCGCCGACTACCTCGATTTTATCTCGGACTGCCTACTCGCCGTCAAGGAAGATGAGAAGGCCGCCACCCTCCTGCGGGAATCCCCTGAAACCGACACCGACATAAGACTTCTCCGAAAACTGGCTCAGATCGATCAGGCCAGGAGCGAACCCGCTCGCGCCCTTGAAACGCTGAGAAAACTGCAGAAGATGTTCCCGGAGCAATGGGAATACACCAAATCCGCCGGGCATTGTCTTTTCCAGATGGGCAAGAAAACCGAAGCAGTGCAGGAGTGGCGAAGGCACTTCCAGGCCAGGGGAAACTTCGGCACGGAGGGCTTTCAGCTCTATACCGAAGTTCTGATCGAGCACAAACTCTACGATGAGGCGCTCGCGGCCTTCGAGGAGGCACGGCGCATGTTCGGCATTCCAACCCAGTTTGCTGAGGAGAAGGCCGGAGTCCTGGAGGCGCTTGGTCGCCCCAAGGAAGCTCTCAATGAGTATTTCCTCACCCTCGCGAATGGGTTGTACAAAACCGAGATTTTTGACAAGCTCTACGAGAGCGCCTCAGAAAGTTTCAACCTGAAGGAGAAACTTCAGGAGGCTATTAAGAAAATGCCTACCCTCGCCGTCAAGCGTGCGCTTCTCGAGGTCTGGTTCCGGGAAGAAGAGATGGGATGCATGCCCGAGCTGCTTTCAATGGCGGCAAACGACGGAAATGTACAGGAGATCGTATTCGAGCGTGTTCGACAACAGGCTCTTGCAAGACCAACCGCATTCCTACGCTCGCTTGTACTCGGGTTGATCCGCCAGGATCGGGCATCATCCCTTTCCTTGAGGTTGTCGTTGGTTTTTCTGACGCTCATCGATCAAACCGATCCGGAGGCCGAGGAAGCCCTCGCCGAGGCCGTAACCGAGGTCGACCAGGAAGCGTGCCCGGACTTGGTCTT
>MNYA01000127.1 GCA_001872985.1 bacterium CG2_30_54_10
TTTTTAGCCCGCTGAAGCTGAATCCATAGCCGCGACCGGCAAGCGGCCTGGGAAGGCGGTAACGGAGCGGGTCGCCGGTCTCGCCCAACTTCTGCACCGCCGGGCCTCCGGGATAGCCGATTTGGAGATGGCGGGCGATCTTGTCGAACAATTCCCCCGGGGCGTCGTCGGCTGTCCGGCCGAGTGTTGTGAATTCGCGCGGGCCATTCGCGAGGACGAGGTTCGAATGCCCTCCAGAAACGATCAGTCCGACGAAAGGATAGGCGGGTTCCTCGCCCCTCGCCAGGAAAGCGGCCGCCAGGTGAGCTTCAAGATGATTGACCGGAATCAGCGGAATTTTGAGACTCAAGGAGAGCCCCTTTGCTGTTGCAAGGCCAACCAGAAGCGGTCCAAGAAGGCCGGGGCCCGCGGTGCAGGCGATTTGGTCGATCTGATTGAGAGAAACCTTTCCTGCGGCGAGGGTTTCCGAGAGAACCGGAAGGATTGCCTCGAAGTGCTTCCTGGATGCCATTTCAGGAACTACCCCCCCGAAACGGCGATGGATCTCGATCTGCGAGGAGACAAGGCCGGCGACGATCCTGCGTCCGTCAGCAACGAGGGCAACGGATGTGTCATCGCATGAAGAGTCAATTCCCAGTGTCAGCATGTCTTTTTTTCACTTTTTACAAAAGCGCATTTTATTCTACGATTTTACGAGTTCAATTTTCGTGTGGTGATGAATCCTGACTGACAGGTACGTATCATTGCGAGCGAAGCGAAGAAATCCCGCTGAACCAGATTGCTTCGTCGGCGTTGCCTCCTCGCAATGAAAAAATCCATCAGTCATCGATTCGCCACTACCCAATTTTCGCTTGTAGCAGGCTTCCTAATATATTTGAGCCCATTTCATCTCAGCTTGCGATGGGACCACGTAGAGCGGGCAAACCCTCAGCAACCCGGTAAGACCCGCCTCCGCGCAAACCGCATCGAGGATAATCCTGTTCAGTACCGCGGGATCGGGAGCGATGCGGGTCGCCCCTTCCGCGATAGATCTGATGCTGAACGTCGGTCTGCCATCAGAAGCGGCTGAACGAGGCCCCAAATGCGGCTCCGGTGAGGTTCCCCCCTTTGCCAAAGGCCCCATTGGAAGAGTGATATCAGCCACGAATGCCTGGTTCATGAATGCCGGGGTCATGAGCCGCACGGGGCCCGAAACACCCTGTTGGGTCAAAGTCTGCGCAGACCAGGTGAAAAGGTCTATTCCGATGAGAGGAATATTGTCGGCAAGCGCGACTGCACGGAAAAAAGACAGCGCAACTCTCAGGCCGGTCAGGCTTCCCGGGCCGGTGCAGACTGCAAGCCTGTCGATGTACCGAAGTTCCGTTCCGGCGGCGGCGATCATTTCCCGGGTCATTTCATGAAGACGGCAGGTCAGATTCATCTGGGTCAACCACGAAAAGTTTTGGAAGCAACTTCCATTACCGGCTTGACCGAAGGCCGGCGATTGGGACGAGTCCAGGAAAATATATCGCATTCAGGCTCCTGTCGGGAACCAAGCCCAGGAGATGTCTCTCGAATCGACTAAAGAACATTCAGTCGATTCCGGGAAATTCAATGATACCCGCAAATGTGGAAGCGAGGCAAGGGAAGGAACCCGCTCCGGCCATTCAATAAGGCATGGAATGCCCAGCTCGAGAATCTCGAACAGGCCGATGTCGTGGAGCTCCTCGATACATTGGATGCGGTAGAGATCGAGGTGGAAAAGGGAACGCCCGTTCTCGGTGTAATGGTTCATCACCGTGAAAGTGGGGCTATATACCGGCCGACGGAGGCCGAGCCCGGCTGCGAACCCTTTTGCCCACAGGGTTTTCCCGGCCCCGAGCTGCCCCGAAAGAAGAATCAGCGATCGAGCGAATCTCGGCGCCAGACTGCGTCCATGCGCGAACGTCTCTTCGGGGGAACAGACAGTGATGGAGCCGGTTTCCTGGCTCATTGGCCGGGCTCATTCGCAAAGCTCACTAGCGAGGCTCAGTCGCGAAGCTCAGTCGCGAAGCTCAGTCGCGAAGCTCAGTCGCGAGGACGATATCACGGTTGATATAGCCCAGGCATACGTCGAGCTTGTCGCGAAGGCTGCGGTCGTCGGCGGCTTCCCTGATCTGGCGCAGCACGTCTATGGACATTCGAAACGTTCTGATAAGATCGCCCTCTGGAACATCGGTCATGGCCATGATTTCCTCAAACGGCGCACCACTGCTCCATTCAAACATGACCATCGCCAGCGCCGGTTCGAGGGGCTTGACGAAAGAATACCTTCGTGAAAGAGAACCGACGAACCCTTTCGCTTCGCGTAACCGCCGCGAAAGCGGAGTGCGTTGGCGTGGTTCGCCGGAATTGCCGCGACGGCGGTATTCGAAAACAAGAGCCACGGAAAGGGCGTTGATCTCATGGTGGGTCGCCTCATGGAAAAAACCCCTGAAATAAAGCTCGGTTATCGAAATTTCCTCGGTGTGTATGTGTGATGCGAACACTCCGCGCGGCATCAAGCCATTATCGTCAAGGTATCCGAGTTGGCGCAAGATCCCGAGTTTTTTTTCGTACATCGGCAGTTGAAGCTCTTCGAGTTCTTCGACCTTTCCGCGCCAAAAATCGAGTTTTTTCTCGACGCGAGCGGCCTGATTATACTGAGCGGTGCAGCGGTTTCTCGACGCGCATTTGCCGCAGATGAACTCATTTTCTTCCGCTTTCAGTCGTTCGAGCTTTTCTGCATACTGCTGTTGGATTCGCTCCTGGTGCGGTCGATTGCGGCGTCCCCGTAGGCCCGATTGTATCGCCCCGGATTGGCTGTTCAGGCTTTGAATGGTGTCCTGCCTGCGTTTATTGAACTCCATGAACGCCGCAAGATCGTTCGTCTTTTCGGTGCAACGGGGCATGACCCGGTCCATTTCGGCGCGATAGAGCGCGACCTTTCCGGCAAGCTCCGGAAGCTGTTTGTTGGCCTGGAACTGAGCGAAGTTCTTTCGGAGAATCATCCGTACCTCGCCGGTTTCACGGCCCGCGTAAAGATTCAGGACGCTGTTGAACGAAAGATCGAACGCGCTCAGCAGCGGCTCAATGTCGCCATAGACAAGCTTTTCGAGCTCCTCGATCGTCAGGTCGCGGGGAAGATGCGGAACGACCACATATCCAATTTTGTCGATTCCACGGCGACCGGCGCGGCCCGAGATCTGGCAGAACTCGAGCGACTTCATAGGCCGGAAGCTTCGTCCATCGAATTTTTTCAGCGCATCGAACGCGGTGGTTCGGGCCGGCATGTTGACGCCAACGGCGAAGGTTTCCGTGACGAAAAGCACCTTCAGAAGGCGCTCGGAAAACAAGATCTCGACGAGTTCCTTCATTTGCGGAAGAATGCCGGCGTGATGCTTCCCAACTCCGTTCTCGAGAATCCCGACGAGCTCGTTCACGCTGTCGAGGTCTGTCAGACCGTATTTCTGAAGGCATGCATCGGTCATTTCGCGGATCCGGAACTTTTCCTCGGGGGTGGTGAAATCGAAATGCCGTGCGGACTCGCGGGCCATTTTGTCCGCTATGGCTCGTGAGAAAACGAAATACAGGAGGGGAAGGCGGTCCTGCTGATCGAGGGATTTGATGATCGCGAAGTGTCGCAAATCCTCTTCATCTTTTTTGCCTCGGCGCGGCCCTCGGGGGCGCTCCTCTTCCTCTCGTGGGGCATCCTCGTGGCTCTTGACCCGCCGCAGAAGCTCTTTATACGGCATGAGCTTCTTCTGGTAGTAAAACAGGTATGAAAGGGGAACGGCACGCTCATTGTGGGTGATCAGGGAAACCTTCTGATCGGCGACGGTTTCGATCCAGTGGGCAAGTTCGGCCCCGTTGGGAATGGTAGCGGAGAGCGCGAGGAATTTAACCGTCTTGGGGGAAAAGATGATCGATTCTTCCCAGACGGTTCCGCGCTCGATGTCTCCGAGAAAGTGAATCTCATCGAAGATGACGAAAGCCACGTCGGAAATGGCCTGCGGATCTTCGATGGCCATGTTTCGGTAGACTTCGGTGGTTACGATGAGCGCCTGAGCTCCCTGATTGATTACAACATCGCCCGTCAGAATACCGATTTTATTGCCGTAGAGTTTCGAAAAATCCCTGAACTTCTGGTTTGAAAGGGCTTTGATGGGTGAGGTGTAAACGATTCTTTGGTCGGTCTGCAAAACCTTCTCGATGAGATACTCAGCAACCAGGGTTTTTCCGGAGCCGGTCGGAGCGGCGAGGACGAGTGAATGGCCATTTTCCAGTTCGGTGATGGCGCGGGTCTGAAAGGAGTCGAGGGTGAAACCGCGATATGTGACGTTGAGTTCCATGGGTTATTCCGACTGCATCGCCTTGGTATCAAGATGATACTCAATACGCTGGCCATCGACGGTGCGCTTCTTCATCATTTTTTCCTTTGCGTTCCACTCTTCGCCCTCGAGGTGGGCATTCCCTATCAGGACGGCTGTGGAGCTTGCTTTGAAATAATCGAGATGTTCGCCTTGTCCGAAACGGGTTTTGTCCTTGAGGCGGACATTCCCGTCGAATTTCATTTGCTTGTCGCCGCGAAAGCCCATCATGTGATCCGCGGAGATAATCGCCCATGTGTAGGTTGCCAGATCCCAGCTTCGCTCCTCGATCTTCACCACCACTGAGTCGGAGGCATCGAGCTCTCCGGTCGTCGAGTTCCAGTAGATGACCCGGGCGTCGAGAGTCGTTTCGCGGCTGACCTGCTTGTCTTCGATCGTTTCCTTTCTGAACAGGCGCGGCGTCAGGCTTGCCAGAAGCCACTGCGGATTCTGGCCCATCAAGGCCCGCCCCGCGGTCAACAGGTCACCCTCCTTGACCGCTTTGACGTTGCCTTCAAGAGTGGCGATGCCGCTGGCGACATAGAGCGTCTGAGCCGTGATGATCGTTTCGGGCTGGGTCGTGGGAATATAAAATGTGGCACTACCCAACCCGGCCTCGGCGAATGTGGCGTTCACTGTCAACATAAGCACGACAAAGGCAGGGTAGAAAAATTGACACTTTAGCAACTTGACCGACAGACTTTTTGTCAAAGACGGTCATTGCGAGCGAAGCGAAGCAATCCTTTTCTTACCAAGAGATTGCTTCGTCGCTCCGCTCCTCGCAATGACATTACGTAACTTCCCAATAAAGGGGGGCACGCGCGAATGGCACTT
>MNYA01000416.1 GCA_001872985.1 bacterium CG2_30_54_10
CCTTCGTTTCATTAGGGACGGGAACGGTGGTCGACGTGGGCTTGGGAGCGGGAGCGGGAGCGGGAGCTGGAGCTGGAGCTGGAGCGGAAACGGAAACGGAAACTGTCGACGCCGGCTTGGAGGGCTTGGAGGGCTCGAAAGGCTTGGAGGGCTCAGAGGGTTTGGATGGCTCTCCGGTCTCAGGGTTTCCCGGAGCCAGGAGAATCCAGATCACGAAACCTGCAAAACCGCATTCAAGGCCGGTCACGAATGACTCGGTCAGCATTCCGGGAATTTCAGAGAAAGACCCGAAGAGTGATTCGGCAATCTTAACTACCCCACCGCTTCCTACCAGGAGGAACAGAGCGGGGATGGTTCCGCTCCAGGTTCCCCGGTAGACACCCACGATCGACCAGCAAAGCAATCCTGCAATGACCAGTGAAAAAGCCAGGAAAAGCTGATTCATCAACCATTCGCGTGCGTAAACAAGATGGAGCCTGGTCGGGCCTTTAGCCGAAACCAGCTTTTTGTTGCAGAAGACCTGGTTTCCCGTCGTAGGAATGGTCAAAACCACGGGGAGGACGCCTTCGATTTTGCGGTCAGAATCGCCGGCATCGCCGGCCTTCATCACGGATTGAGTCATGACGTTCGACATCTTTTGAATAGCCTGCCCCTCGCCTCGGACGATTCCGGGAAGGTTGGTCACCGATCCGTAGCCTTTATTGAAATCGCTGCTGTTTTCCTCGACATGAAATCCTTCGGGCATTGAGACCACCCAGGTCAACTCGCTCGCATCAAGGGACATCGCAGGAAGGTGAAGATCCAGTTCGCCACGGCGCCCAAAAGGTTGGATGCGACTTTGCAGGAAGATGACCACCCCGAATGGTTGAAGGATCTTTCCTGTCTGAGGGGATCTGATGAGCGGGATGTAGACTTCCCCGCCATCTCCGATGCCGGGTTTTACGGGTTCACCGTTCAACACGACGGAGAGAACTTCCATGTTTGAAGGGAGCTTTTCGAAAATCAGGAATTGATTGTTGTTGTTTCTAACGATCAAAGCAAGCTGGGTGAGGGTTTTTCCATCTCTGGAAACTAGCGTCTGTGCGATGGCTCCATCGATCTGAGCTGTGCTGACGGCCACTTCCTGATGCTTAGTCAGGTTGATCTTTGGAGAAACGGGTTCCAGAAATTTGAAGGCATAGGCGATGAACCCCTGCGCCTGATCGCGCACGAATGCCGGGAGTTCTCCAGGATCGACCATCGTTGCCGGGTTTGCGCCAACGATCCTTGCCTCGATTCCCTGGCTGACCTCGACTCCGAAATAGCCTTTCTGTCGCTCCAGACGGGCTTTTGGCCCAACCGCAACCAACCGCGGACAATCCAATGGGAATTCCCCATTGATCGATGGGGTGGCTCGCTCCAGTTCAAGGGTAAAAGCCACCTGATCGCGACGCTGGGCATGAAGGATGACTTTAAGCTCTTGATCTTTTTCGTTGGCCTTTATCGCCCAACTGGCGACGTCCCCTCCGGAAACGTCCATGATTTCAACGCCTTTGGGAACCTTGAAAAGGAACTCGCCAACCGGGCTTTGTTCGATGTTGAGAACGACGTTGTCGCGGATGGCGATGACACCCTCGGAAACGGCGAACAAAAGCTCATGGTCGGCGAACACCTTTGCCTCCTGGATCAAAGCCGGTTGTGAGGCTGGTTCAGGGCTTTGTACCGGGGGCGGAGCAACTTTTACACGATCCCGCCACTCCACGCGCAACGAGCGGGTCGGCTGCAATGCCGCGACCACCCTGGTTGCAGTTGCCAGATCGGAGGTGGTGACCTGCGCGGCGGGTTCGATTTCGACAAACTGGCGCTGCCGGTTAATCAGAAGATCGAGGTCGGCGGCGCCAAACGGAGGAAGGCCAAGGGAAAATCCTTCGCGAGTGCGTGCAGCCTGACCGCGGCTGAAAAGATCTTTCACCAGCTCAGCCTCGATCACGGCAACGCCTTCCTTGTCGGTCACGATGGAGTGTTCGACTCCCTCGGCGGCGGGGGGAAGTTGTGTGATGGCCGTGTTTTGTTGAATATTGGCTGACTGAGCAACATTCGATTGCATTTCCTGCTGGTAGATAATCTGATTCGTCTGCCTTGCAAGCGATCCGGCCATCAAAACGGCGGGTTGTCCGTCGATCTGAAGGCTTTTGATTCCGACCCTGGATGTGGGAAATGGGATCTGTTTGAAGCCCTTTCCAAGGAGTTGAACCACCATTCGAAGCTTGAGAGAAACCAAGTCATCGTTGACCTCTCCGGACAACGAGCACGAAACGTAGGTCACCGAAACCGGGGGCATCCAGAGGGACGGATCGGGTTCGGGAATTCCCAAATCGCGAAGGTATTTGAAATCCTCGTATCTCAGAAAAACAAGCGAGGAATCGGTGGCCACGCGATCGCCAAGCTGAGAGTAAGGAACGAAGACGTCGATGGTCTGCTCGACGCGGGGGTCTTTTTCGTTTCCATCGGCCTGGTTCACCGCGGATGCAACTTGAGGAGAACCAAACAGGGCTGCGGCCAGAACAATCGCCGCGGCGCCATGCCATTTCGAGGCAGCGAATCGGTAGACCCGCAAGACAATGTAAAGGGCAAAGCACCCCAACAGGGCCAAAATGAATGGTTCCTGAAAACCGGTAACCTGCTCCTCGGCACCAAGGATGAGCCCGCTGCAAACGACCACCAAAAGCCAGGCCAGGAAGCCGGAACCTCTCGCGGCCAATGTCTGCAAAATTATGAAGACCACCAGGCCGATTGCTCCAAGCAAAATTGAGAGAGCGATACGAAGTGGTTGCCAGATGACGGTAAGCTTGACCGAGGCTTCCTCCTGAGAATTCAGGTCGTTCTTGTAGAAGAAAAGCGAGTTTTGCGTCCGTGGAATTTTCGGGTCAACCGGTAGAGCGCCCCGGTCTCGCCCTGCAGTCAAGCGCCTCACCGCGGGAGAAGACGGCGTCGCGACGGGACCGTTCATCGAAGCTTTCCCTTCGAAAGCGCGTTTCGTCTTCGACTCCCGGCGCTTATCCATGACCATGCCTTCGGATTCGTTCATTGAGGAACCACCTCTGGACTCGATGCTGTCGGCAACAGAGGGGCTCGGAGCCTGGTACTCATCCTTCCAGAGTTCGGTGGTCTGTTGTTTGGGGGAAGGCGACGAGAGAGACGATGAAGGAGCCGATTCGAACATTCTTCCCATACTTCGCGATCCTGAACCCTGATCGGTTATGCTGCCCACCATCGGGCCTGCCACGGACGCAAGCACGGCAATGACCAGTATCACCGCCAATCCGCTAACGACAGATCGCAAGGAAATTTCCGGAGCAAATCGATCTGAAGCCTGGCCGAAATACTCAAACACCCTCTTTAAGATGAACAAAACGAGCAAGAAAACGATCGCGCTGGGCGTCAGCAATTGTCGAAACAAATCCTTGACCATGCCAAAGGGAATGAACTCGACCTTTCGATGGATCTTGTCAACCGATGAGGGCATCGGAATAACCGTGTTCCATTCCGGGGCAAAGATCGTCCATTCGAGACGTGAGGCTCGGATGTCAAGTTTGGGAAGAGGGAAGCGCATGCGCTTGGTCCATCCAAGTTCGGGAATCGGCGATCTGAAGGTGATCCTGACATGAAAGGCGCTTGCGGCAGATCGGCGGGTGTGGTTTCCACCGAGCGGGATCAGATACGAGGTCTCATCACGACTGGAAGGTTTCACTGGAGAACCTTCCAGTTCTGCGGACAGTATTTCCGAACCGGTTGCCAGCCAGGCTTCGAGATATTGTTGCCCGTTGTTCTTGACCACCATGTCAAGACTGGTCAGAGCCTGCCGGTCGAGGCCCAGGTAGGTTTTGGCCCTGATGAGATCCATGACGGCGGTAAGAGTCTGCGCATCTTTATGACGGATGATTTTCACAGCCAAAGACGGGTCAACCGGAGGGGAGAAATATCTGTAAGAAAGCAATATCGGTCGAACCGCCCGGCGGGTGAGGTCGATCGGGAGATCGGTTACGTCTATGCTTGAAACCTGTAGGTTCCCTGCGTCCGAACCGGAAGATTTTCGGATCTCGATCGAGGTACGGGCTTCCATACCGATGTTTCCGCAATCACGCTCGACACCCTCGACCCGATGAACGGGCAGAGCCACGGTCTGGCTGGTATCGCTCATCTTCGTATCGCAGACCATCGAAACTTCGCAGAACCGCCGAACCTGTGATGAAAACACGCATATCACGCGAGTCATGGTTCCCAGATCCTCGGTGCGGTAGGATTCGAGGTTCTTCGACTGGACGTCGAGCAATTCGGTTCCTTTCGGAATCAGGAAAGAAACACCGTCGATTCCGGAACGTGTTATTCTGAGGCGAACAGAAGTTTCCGATCTGATGAAACCTTCGCCGACGGAGAGGAGGGTTCCACTGTCGGCATAAACGCGGGGTTCTTCCCTGACGCTCGGAACCTGCACGACCGCCGAGGCGCCTGCTTCAATGGGCGTGGGCTCACCCTGGAGCGGCGTGGGCTCATCGAGAGTTGCGCCGGACTTTGGAGCCCATCGGATCGTGAAGCGATCGGTGGGCCCGAGGACGCCTTGCAGAAGTGTTCGGCCGATTTCTTCAAGGCATTCGGTTCCCTCGGAGCGATCGACCTCGCCGTATTGTCCGGGGGTGTCGATCGAGATTGCAAAGGAGTTCATTGGAAGTCGTGGAATGCGGAAAGTAACCTCGTTCCGCTCAGGGTCGTCGATTTGAGGGACAAGGAACTTGACTGTTACCGTATGTCTGCCGGCTCCGCGAACCGCGAGGAAAAAATCATTGGGCTGACCTTTCCGACCAGCCTGCTGTGCTGTTTTGCGGCTCACAGCGGCAACGGATTTTCTCTGCTGTTGAAGGAGTTCGACACGCCCTTTAGGAGACTCGCTATCTTGGATACCGGCGAACTGGCTGACAGTCACTCCGACCGGCTGGTCGTCGAGAAGAACTTCCACGAGGCCGATGTCTCCGGCGGGAAGAGGAAAAAGAGCCCAACGATCGACTGGCATCTCGAAAACGAATGTCCCTTTGAACTCGCCAACCTTCTCGGCAATTTTCCCAGTGAAAGAAGAACGTTCATGAACGAAATCGGTGTCAAGCTGCGGAATCGGGCTGGCGGGGCGGCG
>MNYA01000408.1:0-5182 GCA_001872985.1 bacterium CG2_30_54_10
AGTCCCGCGCCTGCGCCCGGCCCCGGCCCCGATTCCGCATCTGACCCTGATCCTGACCCCGGCCCCGGCCCAAACTCCCAGGTTGAACCAGCCCCCAGGGCCTCCGCCATGCCTTCCCCCACCCCGATGCCTTCTGGCGCGGGGAATCCCGGTTCCGCGATGACCCAGAACATCGAGGATCTGGGCGGAGAAATGCTTGTCCTTAAAGGAACTGCAACCGGGTATGAGCCTCTTGCCTCGTTCGCCGAGGATCTCGTCAAGGTTCGGGTAATCCGTCGCTACCGAATCATCGAAGCCCTCGGAAAAAGAAGCGAGCTTAGGTTCATCCTGAAAGGGGAAATGCCATGAACCGTCTGACGGTCCTTCTCGGAATTGCGGCTCTGGGGCTGATCCTGGCATTCTTTTTCGGAAAATGGATGATCCTGGGCGATCTCGAAAACCGGATCGTCGATGAAACAATGAAGAGCCAACAAGCCGAAGCTAACACGAAGGCACTGACACTACAGCTCGACACCTTGAAAGCACAGATCGCCAACGTCCCCGTCCGTGTCGCTCCGAAATTCCTTGCCGCCGGGTCTGAGGGAGCGCTTCTGCGCCGCATTTTCGACGCGGCTTCCCAGTCGCAGTTGATTCTCAAGGAACTCGGATTTATGAAAACCTTCTACATTAAGGGCAAGCAGGAAGAGGACGCGCCTCCCCGTCAAGGATTTAATACCGCGGAACAACTCCCCCAAATCGACGAACGAACCGGAATGCCGATCGGAGCGAAAATCGAGGAAGCTGAAACTGATTGGCCCGGCGTTGAGGTCATTCCCGCACGCCTCCAGATCAAGGGTACATTCCGCGGAATCGTGGCATTCTTCAACGTTCTTAGAAAGACCGCCCCGATGTTCCAAGTCCGATCGACCGATTTCGCCCTTGAAGAATCGGGTATCGTCAATGGAACCGCAATTCTCGTGTTTCCGGTTTTCGAGCCGACCATGGCGCCGCCTCCGGCGGCGGAGTAAGATGTAAAAGTGAGCATCATCTCAATAACCTGGGGGAAGCATGAAAGCGGACCAGAGAGCGCAAAGCGCCCGACCGCAGGGAATGAGCCTCGCGAATTTACTTCGCGAGGCGAAGGGGGGCGCGTGCCCCCCTTTATTGAGAAGATGTAAAAATGATTCTTTTCGGGGGCTGAAATGGAAACTAGTAGCGAATCGTGGAAGTGGGGGCTTGTCATGATCCTTTTAGGGGTATTCCTGCTTGTGGGCAACCAGGCTTACGTGGCCGTGACCACCCAAGAAGATTACCCGCCCCCGCAAGACTACATGGCCGGCGACTCCTTTGACCTCGAACACAAGGGCGGTCCCGGCGCGGGTCAACCGATGAATATCCCCAGCACCTTACCTCGAAATACCTCCTCCGGCGCTTCCGACTCAACGCAGATTGTTTCCCCGCCTCCAGAAGATTTGCCCCCGGTCGAGCACCCCGAAATTGACCTGAATAAAATCAAGGATCCCGGAAAGGATTCGTCTCAATAATCCGGGGGAAGCATGATAGCGGATCGGAGGGCGCAAAGCGCCCGACCGCAGGGAGTGAGGCACGCGAATTCACTTCGCGTGCCGAGAGGGGTCCCCCCGAAACACTCGCCAGGGCGCACGCCCTGGGGAGGGGGCGCGTGCCCCCTCTTTTTGACAAGATACCGTGCGTTCTCCATGATCGAACTACTTATTGCCCTGGTGATGATCGCTCTGGCGATGTTCCCCATCATGTCGGTTCTTTCGGCCTCGCACGGTGATTCCCGGACGACAATGGAAGAAGTCCTGGCCAGCAATCTGGCTTCGGAACTGGTGGAGGCGGTCCAGACCCTTCCATTCGAGCTGATTCCCCAGAATGTCGATGCCGAGGTGGCGCAGGGTACTTTCGCGCAGGCCGCGGCCGCCGGTTATCGGATCGGGCTGGCCTCTCCCCCGGTTGGGTTCAAGCGGTTCCTGAAAACCGAGACACTGGCCGTCGAAAGCGCGGTCCCGGCCGGCCTATCCCTCGGAGTGCAGGAACGGGCTGCATCGGCGGCGGCCATTCTAAAAATCCGGGTCCGTATCGAATGGTCCAGCCGGGGCCGCCCGGAGACTCTGCAGTTGGTCACCGCCCGGGGGAGGTTCTAGGCCGATGACCTTCGTCCACCGCTTCCGCACAGGAACCACAATGGTCGAGGCTCTGATGGTCTGTCTGCTCATCGGCCTGGTCCTTGGAACGCTGATGACCATCCTGTCCCGCGTTTTTGAGGGAACGAAGAAGGGTTACGACACCCTCTCGGTCCTACAGGAAGAGGCAAAGCTGGTGGCCCATCTCAAGCATGATCTGCGGACCATGATCGTCCCTGATGGCCTCCCTCCCCCGGAGGTGAACACCGATGCCGCCGGGGTTACCGGGTTTGCCTTTCACAAGGTCGAGTCCTGCGATCAGTATGGCCGGCCGCTTCCCGTCAGGATCACATACCAGCGTGAGGGCGGGCAGCGCCAGGTCAAGCATCTGGACGGGACCATGCGAACAGTCTATTCCTTCACCCGGACCGACGGCACCGAACGGAAGATTTTCATGGAAAACATGGTATCCAGTCTCTCCCTTCGGCTTCTGGACGTCGCGGGCGCTCCCATCGCGACCCCTGCCGGCGCACGGAAAGCCCTGTTGGCCATCGACACGCCGGTCAGTGAACTTCTTCAGGTGAGCGTGAGCATTTATTCGCCCTATCTCCTGTCCGATGCCTCCTCGACCGAAGCGGTCTGGCTCAACAACTATCGCACCCGGGCATACAGCCCGGGGGCCGGCATCACCACCTACAATGGGGTGGTCATTCCCGCGGCCGATCTCACCATCCTGGGAGAGGCCATCGCCCTGACCCGGGAGCGCGGCTTGTGACCGTCGTTCCCGCATCCGAAATCAACATCTGGAGGTTGCCATGCGTCGTCTGAGTCTTGCCGTCCCTTTCTTGTCCCTGGCTCTTTTGTCCCTGTTCCTGCTGCTTGTTCTCCCGTGTTTCGCGGAATGTACCGCCGAACAATGGAAGACCGATCTCGAGCTTTACCAGAAGTATATGGGAGCCACCCCCAATGATTATCTCGGCGCTATCAATATCAATCGCAAGTGGATCCAGTATGCCAAGGACAATCCCGACCAGGCTAAAGCGGCCAATGGCGGCGTTTCCACCGACCAGATGCAGGCGAATCTGAACAATGTCTACCGGGAAACCGCCCAGGTATTGGTCAATGACTACAGCTCGCTGCTCAAGAGCGATCCGGTGAAGGCCGCCCGTCTGGGAATCGACGTTCGTAAGTTCTTCCGCGGGAACCCGGCCGTCATGCGAGAGTTTGCAAACGCCAACAATTCCACCCCGGTTGCAATGGAAATAGGGTTGTACAAGGCCATCAAACAGGGCTTCCTGCAGACATTCGAGGGCATGGCCTCCCAATACAGCCAACTGGTCAAGGACGGCAAAACGGCCGAGGCCGAAAAGATCAGCTCGGCCTGGAACACGATCATCTCCGATCTGGAAGCCCACGGTGACAAACTTCCCGATCAGTTCAAGAAGTTCACCGGGGTCGATATCACCAAGACGGTCGCTGACGTGAAGGCCATCGAGACTGATATCAAGGCTTACAACGATGCGGTCGCCAAGGGCGATTTCACGGCGGCCTTCGACCTGGTCAAGAGGTGGGAGACCTACGCCAAGAGCGATCCTGGGAAAATGGACGCCATAAACTTCATATTCAATGCCACCAATGGGGTGAAGGCTGGTGACAAGGCTGACTGGGAAAAGGCTTTCAAGGACATCAAGATAGACACCTATGTCGCCATCTTCAAAGCCGACACCAAGGCCTACGAGACCGCCATCGCTGAAGGCCGCCTGGAAGACGCCAAGAAGCTGATCGAAAAGTGGAACGCGATCGTTGCAACGGATGTTGGCGAGGGAATCGCAGCAAGGTTCGGGTATGACTTGAAGACTTTCAAGGAGAACCTTGACAAGGAAATGGCCAACCTGAACGGGGTCGATCCGGCCAATGTTTCCGAAAGCGTGGCATCATTCAAAATCGACCTGGCTGAGTATGAAAAGTGTGTCAAGGTCTTCCAGGCTGCGGAGCCCGGGTCTGACGCCTGGTATTCGAACCTTGCCCGCGCAACGGAACTAGCCGACAAGTGGAGCCGGATCGCCAGGGAAAACCCGACCCTCGCGGCTCAGATCAAGACTGCCACCGGAATAGAGCTTCCCAAGGCTTCGGATGCAGTAATCGACAAGGCTCTCGACGTCGCTATCACCGATTCCGCGGCCAAGTTCAACTCATACGTGGCCACAGGGCAGTTTGGCAAAGCCAGGGAGCTGATCTCGGCATGGAAGGATTTCCTCAACAAGCATCCCCGCGTCAAGGAGATGGCCATCGAAAAGTGGGGAAAAGACCTGATGGACACCTTCGACCGATATGAAAAAGGCCTCGATTTGCTGGCCGGCAAGCGTGACGGAGACAAGACCGGCGACAATACCGGCGACAATACCACCACCACGACCACGCCAGCCTCTTCGAGTGAACCCACCACAGGCGGACCGGCCGTCGATACGACCGGAAACGATGCCGGACTTGGGCCATCAGCTGATTGATAGTGGGTCTCCTAAGGGCGCGAACCATCGCGTTCCGATGGTGGTAGCTGCTGACTGAAAGTGAACTGTCATTGCGAGGTGCGTAAGCGACGAAGAAATCTGGACCAACGAGATTGCGTCGCTTCGCTCGCAATGATATAGACTCATCAGTTGAATGCTACCAATACTCGCTTCTCTACGAGACAATTAAGAAACAATGGTACGCTTATACGGATTCCGGTAAATTCCTGCGTAGGGAGCCTAGGGCGGATCAGGCTCGCAGAGCCGTAATCCGCCGCCCAGGGAACGCTAACTGATACCGAATTTTGCGAATGAGAGACACCTCCCTGCTCGCCGCCATCCTCCACACGCTGGCCCTGAAAAGCCGGGGAGGACTCCTTTTCACCGAAGGAGAGCCAGACATCGGGAAATCCCTTTTGTTTTCCCTCGAACTGGCGTATGCCTTGCAGGATGGCGGCCTTCTAAGGATTTCCGATGGGCGTGTACAGGGCGCGATCAGAGAGGAAGACTGGCGGCAGTTGCGCCTGCCCGACACCATCGAAGGTGTCG
>MNYA01000408.1:5190-6846 GCA_001872985.1 bacterium CG2_30_54_10
GCCTCGACCGGCTGTCTCCCGCCCAGCAGCTTGTCGTCAAGGTTGCCAGCGTCGTCGGCCGGGGTTTCCCCCTCCGCCTGATCCAGGATGTCTACCCCATTCCCCAGGATCTTCCCCAGGTTCCCAACCTCATGGATTCCTTGACGCGGCTGGAAATAATGGAAGTCGTGACTCCTTTGCCTGATCTTTCCTACGCCTTCAAATACGCCATAACCCGGGACGTGGCCTACAGCCTGATGCTGAACGCCCAGCGCCAGGAGCTGCACTGCCGGGTGGCGGAATGGTATGGAGAGACCTTCAGAACCGATCTGAACCCCTATCTGCCGTTGCTGGCCTACCATTATGAGATGGCGGGGAATCCATCGATCTCCTCGTCATGGTCGCCGTGTTCCAGGGGGAGTGGAAGCGGGCCAGCCAGTTGTTGGCCATCCTTACGCCGATGGCACGCCAGCAGCGCGACAGCCAGGCGGAGGTGCATGCCCTGACCACGGAGACTTTCCTGGCCCTTCGTTCGGGGCGGGCCGCCGAAGTCATTCCCTGGCTCGAGCAGCGCATCCGTTCAGATCCCTCCCAACTGGATCTCACGGTCCGCCTGGGAATCGAGTGCCAGATGGCCCTGGCCAAATTCCAGGTCGGCCACCATGAGGAAGCGGCGGCATTGACCGATGGGTTGTTGGTCACCGTCGGTCGGCTCCACCCCGCCTCCGTGATGATGTTCCAGATCTATAGCACCCTCGCGGAGGTTGCCCTCGCCCTGCTGGGTGAGGGCCGCCTGCATTTTGCCAAAGGCCATCCCGATTTTGCTCGGTCGGCCTATGAGCGGGCCCGCCAGGCGGCCAAACGCCTGGGAATGATGTCGGAAGAGGCCCTGGCCTTGACCGGGATCGGTTTTTCCCTGCCCTCCGGGTCCGATCGGGAGAGATATCTGCGGCGAGGTGAGCACCTCATGAGCCACGTCTGGTCATCCTGACGAGAGCGGGAAAGCACCGATTGAGTCATTGTTTGGCAGGAATATTCGGCCGCAGTTGGATCCGGCGGGCGGCGAATGGAGCATCGTCGAGATCATAAGCGAGGGCATACTTGGAGGGAGCCTCCAGGACCATGGCTACGGTGAAGGCTTGAGAGCGCCAGTGCCCGAGGTCCCAGAATGAGGCCGAGAAGAACAGGCCCGACTCCCAGACTGCCACTTTGCCGTCCCGGGTCGCGAACCGGGCATTGGTAGTCGGATTGAGTGGGGAGCGCAGCTTTTTCACTTTGAGAAGATACTGCACGGCGGCAATGGCGGCCTTGTCGAACTCATCCCCGAAGCCTGCCTTGATGGCTCGCTTCCGGCCGATGTTCATCAATGCCGACAGTCCCAACGCCGTGGCGAGGTGATCGCTACGGTCATCGCCGCCGGGGAAGGCACCGAGATGATCGGGGACCTGTCGGGCATGATCCCGTTGAAGGGCCAGAAGATCCGATAGAAGCTTTCCCATGGCCTCTTCCATGCCTTCCTCGCGGGCTCCCCCATCGCGAAGTGCGTGCGTCGCGGCGTAGGGGAATATCATGTTCTGAGGATAGTACAAGCCCGCCTCCGGCCAGGTCGCGACTCGTCGAAAAGGAAGAGTGGATAACCGATGAACGCGGTCATGAAGAGATTGGAATCCTGGACCG
>MNYA01000265.1 GCA_001872985.1 bacterium CG2_30_54_10
CCCTTGTAGGAATGGCGAGTGCTGCTTTCCCGGGCATCGTAACTCAGGCGCTGATACTGACCGCGTTAAGCTTTTTTTCGGTGGCAGGCTATGTAATGGTTACCGGGAAAGACTTTTCCGGGCTTCAGCCTTACCTGGTCTCCGGGCTGATCGTGGTCATCATCGCGGGAATCGCGAACTGGTTCGTGGGCGGGGCCGGCCTCGGCCTGGGGATCTCGATCCTGAGCGTGGTACTTTTCATGGGATTCACTGCATACGACATGTCCAACATCATGCACAAGTTCAACGGTGAGGAATACATCCTCGCCACAGTCGAACTTTACCTCGATTTCATCAATCTTTTCATCGCGATTCTCCGGATCCTTCTTTATTTCGCTAATTCTCAAAGCAGGCGCTGAAAGCTTTTTCAGCCAGTCCGTTTCCAATTCATGAAATCCTGAATTTCTGCCGAATGCTCGACCGCCGTACGATATGGCGGGAGGGTGAGAATGTCATCAGGAAGTGTAATGTATGGTTTCGTCTCAGGCTTCGTTTCGGCTGCGTTGATGTTCCTGGGAAGCTGGTTTCTTTGGGTTTCCAAGCGTCAGAAAACCGAACTTCAAGCTGATTCGATCAGAGACCTTGCGCACTTTGGCCGTCACCTAAGGAAGCCCCGTCATTGCAGACGTTCGCGTTGAGCGACGATCCATTCGAGCCAAGCCAGCCAAGGGATTTGATTTTGAATTCAACCACCTCATTGGATTATCTCGACCCGTTCATTTTCTGTGGGCTCTGCTTTCGAAAAATGACCCTCGAAGGGGAATTTTTTTCCTGCCCGACAGGCTGCATCCGCGACCTTTCCGCCCGTTCCCTCGAGGAAATCCTCTGGAAGGAAATGGGAAGGGCTCTTGCGATCCCAGAAATCAGGGCACTTGCATGCCAACGCCTGGGGGAAGACCTTTCCAAGCCCCAACTCCGGCGTCTTTTCAAAGACCTGAAGAACTTCGTCGAATTCCTTCCCACTGAAGAAAAGCAACGTTTTTCAACAGCCCTTGTAGAAAAAGTTGACGTGCTTTCGAGCCAGTCCGTTAAAATTCAGTTCAGGTCCTGATCGGCCATGGAAGGCAATTTATCCCTGCTCGAAAACAAGATTCTCCAACAACTGAAGCTCGGGAACACCACCCAGGGAATGGATCTTTTCTTAAACACCTTCGGGGCAGAAAAGCTTCCCGCCATTGATTTTGTCGAACAATGCTTCAGCGAGCTCAATCGCCAAGGAAAGAACGAAGAAGCTTTCGAACTCATAAATTGCCTGGGAATCTGGACCAAACGAAACTCTGACGTAACCAGGATGATGGGAACCGCAAAGAAGGTTTTCTACGAATCGCTGGTAACAAAGGGTAGCTCGATCGTAGGAACCGCGAAAAGAAAGCTTCAGGAATTTGCCAAGGGAATACCTAGTTCCGACCTGCGCCGCCGCGAGTTGATCGATAAGGAAAACTGCAAGACGCTTGAAGATCTCTACACCCAGGCGCTCGAGCCCTTTAAAAAAGCCGCGAAGATATTGCCCGAATCGCTTGGAGCTCTTAGCGGCATGTTCCGATGCTACAAAGAGCTTCGAAATCAGGCTGAGGCAGATACCGTCGCCAAGGAGATCGAGAGAATCTTCAAGGACATTTCACCTCAAACCACCGGAAAATTTCCCGAAGAACTCGGCCTTGAACTGAAGCCTCCAAGTGAGGGTGAGCCTCCACACCGCCCCGCTGGAACAGGCTTTGTACATCCAGATCTCCAAGTCGAGATGCAAAGAATCCGGGAGTTTGTTTCCGAAGAACGGCGTCAGGACGCGTTGGCCGCCCTGGACGTACTTCTCTTGGGGAACCCCTTTTTCATTCCGGGAATCCTTTTAAAAGCAAGCATCTTGACCGAGATGCGCAACTTCCGTTCAGCTCAGAGGGCGATCGACGAGGCCTTGAAAATTGACTCCAGGGACAAAACCGTCCAGGATGCCCGGATCGATTTTCTCGAGAAAAAGTTCAAACTACTGGTCGCGGGAGCTTCCGATTTCCTTTCGAAGGGACTGAACCTTGGAACTGTACTCGGCAGACGCTATTTCGAGGAAGCCCTTCAATGCATCAACCAGGGCTTGGAGATCTGTCCGAATGACATTTCCTTACTGGATCAGCGTTATACATGCTTAATCTACCTTGGCCGAATGGAAGATGCGCGAGATGCAAGAAAAAATATCTACATGGTTTCCCCGAATTTCGTCACCACATTCGATCGCAAAACCCGCTCTGCGTTCTGTTTCCTGGCGGGGTATGCGTTTGAAAATCGGGAACTTCCGCTGGAAGATTTTCGGGAAATCCGTCGCGGTTTGCTTCTGCCTTTCGCAATTGGCCGTAATTTTGTATCATGGTACTGCCGGTGTTCGCCTGCCCTGGTAGCAACTGCCTCAACCTTGGGGATTCCCCCCTCATTTTTTAGAATCATACTTTGGCCGATACGCCTCCTTGGAAAATGCCTGAAAAAGCGCCTGATCTCCCGGTTTTCCCGTACGATGCCGTAGGAATCACCTCGACCATTCCGATCGAAGTTCCGCTCGCAGCCGGGCTGCGAGTAATCGACCTCAACAATGTTTTCGTAATGTCTTCCGATCCCGGGATTTTCCTTCGGAAAGCCGAAGCCGAGGGGTTCCCGCGAAATTGCTGCTCCTGGATTCGCGGAATTTACGGGCTGATCAGGACTCTCGAAATCAGAAAAGTGATCTTCGTTACTGGCGGAGATTGTTCGAATACCCAGGCCATGATGGAAGCCCTCGTGCCATTTTCCGAAATTTTTGCAACCTTTTCCTACCCCTACCCTCCTTCGCCCGGCGCTCTGCGCCAAGAGATGTACCGTTTCTGCGCCGGTCTCGGAACCACTTTCTCCGCTGCGGAAGGAGTTTCTAAAAGCCTGCATTCTGTTAGGCGGGCGCTCGGCGAACTCGACCTGCTAACCTGGGATGGAAACCGCGTTACCGGAAAAGAAAACCACCAATGGCTGGTCTCCAGTTCGGATTTCGGAGGCGATCCGGTTTCGTTCGAGCGCCGGCTAAAAGCCTTCCTCGACTCCGCCCGATCGCGGCCGGTTCGGCCGAAAGGCTTAAGAATCGGATTGGTAGGCGTTCCGCCGATTATCACCGACTTACATGAATTTGTGGAAAGTCTTGGCGCCCAGGTGGTATATAATGAGATACCCCGCCAATTTTCCATGCCGGAATCGTGTCATGACCTTGTTGGTGGCTATCTGGCCTATACTTATCCCTACGGGGCGTGGCCCCGGTTGGATGACATCCGAAAGCAGGTTGATTTGCGTAAACTTCACGGATTGATTCATTATACTCAAGCGTTTTGTCATAGACAGATTCACGATATGATTTTCCGACATGAAATCCACGTTCCAATTCTGACCCTGGAAGGCGAAATTCCGGGCCCCTGCGACCCCAGAACCAAGCTTCGAATTGAAAGCTTTATTGAAATCCTCAAGGAAAAATTCGGATAGCAGCATGACACACACCAAACGAACCTACACTTCCCTTCAGAAAAGATTTATGTTGAGTTTCCTGTTTTCGATTTCGATTCCATTTTTGGTTTTCTCGGAAACGGCTCCGAAACATCCGGCGTCAACCGCCGCGTCAACCTCTTCATCAATCTCCCCATCGATCTCCAAGTCAATCTCTCCACCAATTTCCAGCTCAATCCCCAAATCAACCGGAGTCGATTCCACCCCTGTCAAAATCGGGCTCATTTTCAAGAAAGACGTTACAACAGCCCGAATTCAGTCTCTCCGGGGAATCTGCAAAATCACCTTTTTTGCAATGCCCCAGGCAAGCGGTTCCGAGCCGCTAATGTCCAAGGAAGACACATGCAAGCTTCAAGAAGAAGAAGATATCGCGCTTCAGGTGACCCACCTTGGCATCATGGCGCAAACCTCTGATGGAGCCGAGTTCCAGAATTCTTTTTCAAAAATTGTCATTGAAGCCGAAGATATTTTTAATCTTGAGATTTTCAACCTCGCGCCCTACATCCTGTCCGGGAAACTCGAGATCACCCTTCAAGACGATCGCACCCTGTCATTCGTGAACGAGATTTCGGTCGGCGAGCTGGTGAAAGCTTCGGTCTCGGAGTTCAGCCCATCCCCCGAGCCGGAAGCCAACAAGGCGTTTCTCGTGATGGCGCGTTCCAGGGCCATTGCCGGCAAGGAGATGCGGCGGCACGCCAGCGATTCCTTCGATCTTTGCAACACCTATCACTGCCTTGAATTCAACGGCTTGGGAGGGATCCGCGATCTGATCAGGATACTTGACCGGATGGTTCCCAACGAGGTGATGATCGCAAATGGGAAGGTGGTTTTCCCTCACTTTCAGGAGTGTTGCGGTGGGAAAATCTCGAGCATGAAAAACATTTATGGGATTGATGACCCCGTTCACCAAGCCATCGACGATCGCATTGCGGGGAAAGGCGCCGAGAACTGCTTTCACAGCCCCTCCTTCAGATGGACCCGCGAATTTCTCCAAGAAGAGATGGCCGATTTCCTTGCCGTTTCCTATGCGGGCGGAAGTTCCCACGTCTTTCTCCGCTGGGATCCGATCAAGACTGACCCGACAGAGCGAATCACCGAAGTCCGATTGGTCGGAAAACGAAAGCTGAAACTTTCCGGAACTGAATTCCTTCAGACCTCGTGGGAGCACTTCGGCGTGAATGCGTTGAAAAGCATGTGTTTCACCCTCGAACCAATGCGGCGGGCAACTATTTTCAGGGGAAAAGGCCGCGGACTCGGTGTCGGACTCTGTCTTTACGGCGCGGACGGCTTGGCAAAGAAAAACTTCAATTACCAGGACATCCTCAAATTTTATTATTCGGGCATCCACCTGGAACGAGACCACCAACCTGTTGCGGATGCCCCACAAATCCAGGGAAGCAAATCTTCAGGCGCGAAGTAAACGGCAAACTTGCTGGAAAACTGTGACGGAGAGGCGCCCCTCCACAACCGAAAGTGCGGTCGGGGCACACTCCCATACGCGCTAACTTAGGGGTATATTGTCATCTCGAACGAATGTGAGAGATCTGTATCTTCTCAATAATTCGGGGTAACTCAATGATTCCCGGCGCAAGAGACTCCTCCCTTCGGTCGAAATGACAAAAGTGGGATTTTGGGGTT
>MNYA01000079.1 GCA_001872985.1 bacterium CG2_30_54_10
CCGGAATGATCCATGTGGGCATGAGTCAGCACCACTGCTTCCGGGGGATGGTCATTCAGCAGGCTCAGATCGGGGAGACGCCCATCTTCTCCTTCCCCCATCCGTATTCCGCAGTCAACGAGAATCCGGCGTGAGCCGAGCCTGAGGAGGGTGCAGCTTGCGCCGACGCACGAAGCCCCGCCGAGAAAGTCGGCTTGTATCATACTTCCTTTGTTGGAGTTCACCAACTGAAGATACCTTCCATGAGCGAAAGAGTCAAATTCCGTTTGCGAAATGATTTCCCAAACCCGTCTTTTTTTAGGAAATTGTATTTTCCGTTGCGCAGGTGGACATTTTCCCGTCGCCCCGTCTCCCAATCCCCCTACCTCCTTGTCTTCCTGCGTCCTTGTCCTTTACAAGAGACTTTGGTTCGTTTATCCTCAGTGTCCTCAATCCCACGGAGCATCAAAATGATCGTTTTCGATAAATTCTGCCAGGAATCAGACCCGTGCAGCTATCTTCCCGATCGAAAGTCAATCATCGAATATGAATTGGCCGGGAAAATCTCCTCCCGCGAATACGAATCCAGAATGAATCGTGGATGGCGGAAATTCGGATACACACTCTTCCACCCTGTTTGTCTGAATTGTCTCGAATGTATTCCGATCAGAGTTCCGGTGGGAAATTTTACCCCAAGTCGAAGCCAAATAAGAAGCGCCAGGAAAAATAACGATCTTGTCATGAAAATCGGCCGGCCGATTGTCGATTCCGAAAGGCTGGCTCTTTTCGATGCATATCATGTGGCGCAGGCCAAAAGAAAAGGCTGGCCCGAACATTATTCCGATGAGAAAAGCTATTTTTGCAGTTTTATCGGGAACCCGATTCAAGCCGCCGAGCTTTCGATCTGGGAAGGTGAAGTCTTGCGTGGAGTCATTCTTCTCGATGTAACGCCGAAAACCATTTCAGCGGTTTACCATTACTACGATCTGTCGATTTCCCGAAGCGGCCTTGGTACGCTGCTGATCCTTCTGGCAATTGAATATGCCCGCTCTCGCGAAAAGCCGTGGGTTTACCTGGGATATTTCGTGAACAAATGTCGCAGCATGGAATATAAAACCAGATTCCGGCCATTTGAACTTCTCGGATCCGATGGCCTCTGGGGCGGGTCGGCTGAGAAAAGTTCATTGAATTTTCCTGGAGCGATTTCCGAAAAAGATTAAAACTGAGGTTTCTTTGGTGGTATCTGCTCAAAAAAAAGAGGCATTAGCTGATTCTCAATATAAAGCGAGATTCCTCACATTCGTTCGGAATGACAAACGATGCTGTCATTTCAACCGAAGGGAGAAATCTCTTGCGCCAGGAATCATTGAGTTTCCCCGAATTATTGAGTAGATACCTTTGGTGGTCTGTCAGCATGTAGACAAGCCTTTCTGAAAGGAAAAAATGTGGGAAATCTTAACCGTTTTCATGAGTTCGCTTTGGTTAACCGCTTAACGAAAGCACTTGAAAGAAATCCAAGGCAACTGAACCGGACTCACCAATCAGATGCAGAGATCGTTCGGCTGCCCGATGGAACGCTCCTTGCCGCAACTGTAGATGGCCTTCACGAGGAATACAACCTTGGATTGCTTCGGGACCCGTTTGTCCTGGGATGGTGCGCCGTTTCCCAGAGTCTGAGCGATCTTGCTGCGGTAGCGGCAACTCCGCTGGGAGTGCTGCTTGCCGTGAATTTTCCACGCGGCTCTGAGGAGTCCTGGCAAGAAGCGTTCTTCAGCGGAGTCAACGCGGTCTTGAGAGATCACGGCACCTTCTGCCTTGGGGGTGATACGAACTTTTCTCCCGAGCCCGGTTTCACATGCACCGCGCTGGGAATCATTGACCTGCCTGCTCCCTTGCAGCGGACCGGGGCTCGCCCCGGAGATAGCTTGTACATAACCGGCTTTCTTGGCACAGGAAACCTTCTCGGAATTGCATCAGAGGTTGACAAGGTTCTTTGGGCAAAGCTTGAAAAGGAATATCGTCCCAGAGCCCGGTTGCGCGAGAGCAGGGCGCTTGCTCCGTACGTTTCCTGCGCGATAGATACCAGCGACGCTCTTTTGCAAGGGCTGGCGATCATCTCCGACCTCAATGACGTGGGAATGGTTTTCGAACACCGTCCGGAGCTCTATTCCCCTCCGTTGGTACAAATGGTCGAGAAGATCCGATTCCCGCTCTGGCTCGTCAATGTCTTTGGAATGGGAGAATACGAGCTCGTTCTGGGGGTTCCTGCCCAAAAAGAAGAAGAATTTCTCGCTCGAGCCGGGTTTGAAAAAATTCCGGTAATGCGTATCGGGCAGGTAGTGAGGGAGCCGGGAATCATATTGAATATCGATGGAAAATCCTTTCAGCTCGATGTTCCATACCTGCTGAATTTATTCGGAACTTGCAGTGATATTAAGACTTACCTTAAGGCTCTCGCCACCTACGACGCCAAGCTTCGGGGAACTGCATGAAGTTTTCCGGAAGGACCATCCTGGTCGTCGGCGCAGGAAGCGGTTTGGGAAAGGAGCTTGTCCGGCATTTGCTTCACCTTGGGAACCGGATCATCGCTTTTTCGCGGAAGGCTCCAGAGGTTTGGGGAAGCCAAGGTTCGGGCAACCCTCATCCTGGACGCGGCTCCGTGGTTGCTGTAGGAGGCGATGTCCGCCAAGCGAAAGACGTAGAACGACTATTCCGGACCATCAAGGATTCCGGTGAACGCCTGGATGGGGTTTTTTACTGTAGTGGTGTTTCGCGACCGGATTACGTCGAAGAGCCGGACGTTGAGAGGGCGCTCGACACTGTTTCAGTGAATTTCGAGGGGGCTTTTCGAATTTTCTACGCCGCGCTTCCGCTTATACGAAACCGACCGGAGGCCTTTCTGGCAGGATTCACCAGCATGGCCGGGGATCGCGGCGTTTCCAGGGCGCACGCCTACAGCTCCTCAAAGGCCGCTCTCGACCGGCTTCTTGAGTGTCTTCGGATCGATCTTTGGGACGTTAATATCAATGTTTTTACTATTGTACCAGGATATGTCGAAACACCGATGACGGCCCAAAACCGATTTCCAATGCCCGGTATATGGCCTCTTTCAAAGAGTGTTTCGCACATCATCCGGCGGATGGAGGCCGGAGATCTGGTTATCCGTTTTCCCTGGTATCATTCGCTGGGTATGAAACTTTTGAACCTGTTACCAAACCGTCTTTACTGGGGGCTCATGAGCCGGAGCAGATGCAAAGTGAAGATCTCTACGCGACCGGATGATGGTTTCAAATGGCGCACAGATATTTGATTTCCGGAGCAAATGGATTTATCGGCAGGAAACTGATCGAAGAGGCCGGATGCCGTGGTCTGCGCGGGACTGCATTGATTCTTCCCGGCACGTCTCCGGTATCAGTTGACGGCTGGGAAACAGTTGCTATGCCGATGGTCGACGGTCCCGAACTTCGGCAGGTTTTGGAGACCTCGCAGGTGGTTATCAACCTGGCGGGAAACATGCTTGGCGCCTCTCCTGAGCGGTTTCGCGATGGAAATGTCCGGACCGTTGAAGAGCTGTTGAAAGCGATGTCGGCCATTTCGGATCCTCCAAGGCTCGTGCATGCTTCCTCGGTCGCGGCTATGGGGCCGGCCTTGGAAGGAATTCCTCTCGATGAGGGAAACCCCTGCAAACCGGTTTGTCTTTACGGCCGGACGAAACTTGCCGGAGAACGGTTGATCCTGAATTCATCACATTCCGGGCGTTCCTTGGTCGTTCGGTTCTGCTCGGTTTATGGCCCGGGAGACCGGTGCTTTCTGAACCTGTTCAAGATGGCCGAGCGGGGGATTTTTCTCCGGCTTGCCACGAAGGAAAAGCGCTTCCAATTGATGTTTGTCGATGATCTGGTGAAGATCCTCTGGCGGCTGGCCGATGATGCGCTTCTATCCGGAGTTTTGAACGTCGGGGATTCCACCGAAATTTCCGATGCCGATCTGCAAAATGCCCTGAGCAAGAGTTATGGCCGCCGACTTTTTTCGGTTTTTTTCCCGCCTGCGATGACACGTCTTCTCGGCCGGATTTACGATTTTTTGGAGGCTTGTACAAGCCAACCAAATGTGATGAGTTCGGGAAAGGCGAGGGAGATGTCATTTCCCGTTTGGTTGCAAAATTTTTCAAAGTTGAATCAGGTTCTTCCCGGCTTGAAATGGACCCCTCTCTTCGAAGGAATCGAGAAGACCCATCTGGCAATCTGACTGAGAATTGAGAGTTTTGGAAATTTGTTACTTTCGGCTCAGCAAACGGTTCAAGGGATACAGAAGCCGACGAAAGCCTCCCAGCAACCTGGCGCACCGTGAACATCGGACAATGGCGGAATCACCGGAAACGATCGATGAGGAACATGTTTGACAAACTTCGAGGCCGCAATTGGAGCATGCTCGAATGCCGATGAATTCACCGGCAGTTCGGGTGTGGGTCACAACTTTGTTGCAGATGCTGCATGTGCGCGATTTTTCATGAGCGGTTGCCTCAAAAGTGGAAAGGATTGCCAGACACGACCTGCAAGCCGGATGCTCGGTATAACATCTTTTTGGCGGCCGGACCCGGACGCTGAGGAAAAAAAAACGACCGGTTCCGAGACAGGATTGGCAAAGGAGTTTATTGCACTGGTGACAAAAATCGAATTGTTCGAGAAGTGGCACTGAAACCGCGGAAGACGCGTGGCATTCCGGGCAAAGGAAGCCCCCAGCCGGAGACCGAAGGGCCGGCTGCCGGCACAACAAACGAGCCCGTTCCAGTTCAGCATCTGAAAGCTGCCGGCGTTCGCATCCAAGGAATTTTAAACACTCGCGGCAGACTTTGATTTCGGCATCGCTGCTTGTTACCCAGGAATAGGAGCAGTTCTTTTCCGTGCAAACAGGTTTATCGCAGATTTTACAATCGGCATCGTAAAATACCCCGTTCAGGGTGTAAGGATTGCCGGTATTCCCCGCCGAAACCGTGGCTCCGCAAAATCGGCATGAACCCATACCAATCTCATTTTAACGGGTGAGGCACTTGCAATATTCGTGTACCACAAAAATTCCATGTACCAATTTTCTGCAAACCCCGTAAGGCCTTGTTAAGAAATAACTGTTACATTCTGGTTCATCGACCGGCCATAAGGGGCCGTAAAAACAACAACCATTGTCATAGTTATTGTTTAACGGCCCCTTAGTTGCGGGCTTTTTCCTAAAAGTATCCAAAAACCAGA
>MNYA01000165.1 GCA_001872985.1 bacterium CG2_30_54_10
GGCGGGCCATGGACGCTTCAGTTATCTATCGGTGAACCCGCGAAACCGACCTGGAGCTCGCAAACATTTCTGCTCCAGGATTTCCTTCCCGATTTCCGAATCGTCGACGGCCAGTTCGAGTCCGTTTCCGATCAGTTGAACAACCCGGCCGCCCTCGTCGTGGCCTACAACCCCGATGGCAAGCTTGCCGGCAAAGCATGGGGCTTCTCGCCGCAGATGAGCGATCTGGGGCATATTTCCTCCTCCCTTCCATACAGATTCGTTCTCGTCAATGCCGAACCGGTATTCAAAAGCGGGCTTCAGGTCTGCCACGACCCGGGAACCCCAGTAGTCTGGCTTGGATGCTGGATCATGATGATTGGAATGGCAATGACCTTCTACCTGCCGTATTTTGAGGAATGGGTTGTTCGTCGACCTAACGGCCTTACGGTTCTGGCCGTCTCCGGGAACCGCCCCGCCGCGACTCTGAGACAACGCCTGGAAGCCCTCGAAAGAGAGATGAACGGCGTTTTGAAAGGCTCCAATTCATGAATTTGGAAATGACCCTTTTCACGCTCTGCATGGGCGCTTACATCGCCGGTTTTTTCTGCCATGCTCTTTCCGCGAGCCTCGCCAAGGCGAACCTGTATCGTTGGGGTCGCGTCGCCATCGGAATAGGGGCGCTTCTCGCCACCACAGCTTTGTTGCTTCGTTGGAAGGCTGCGGGCCATCCGCCTTTGTCGAATATGTATGAATCGATGATCACCATGTCGACATTCCTGGCCTGGGTTGTGCTCGCGTTTACCCGGACGGTGCCGATTCCGTTGGCCGAAGCAGGCGGAGCGGTTCTCGCGGTTTTGATGATCGGAATCGGTTCGTTATTTGCGAAAGACACACGCCCACTGGTGCCGGCTCTCCAATCGTATTGGCTTCACATCCACGTCGCAATCGCATTTGTCGGAGAAGCCTGCTTTGCTCTCTCATTCATTCTGAGTTACCTTTTTTGCCTGCGGCGTTTCCTCGAAGATCCGACATCAGCAAGCGCCAAGGACTTTGGCCCCGTAACGGGGTCCGAGAAAGCGGCGAGCAGCGGAGTTGTCTTCGGACTTCCAATTTTATTTTTGGTCTCGATGATTGGCATGGCGAACCGTTTCGCCCACCAAGCCGACGAAGGTGGAAAGGTGGGAACGCTGGTCATCTGGGTAATTCTTCCGGTCGCGGTCACTCTGTTGGCATTGGTTGCAGCAGCTTTCTTTTTCCGCGGCACCGTCGGCAAGGCTATGGAACGCTGGCTTCCCACCGCCGAAATTCTTGACGATTACACTTATCGTGCGATTGCATTCGGCTTTCCTCTTTTCACCGTCGGCGCTTTGATTTTCGGAATGGTGTGGGCGAATAAGGCCTGGGGGCGCTACTGGGGCTGGGATCCAAAAGAAACCTGGGCTTTGATAACCTTCCTTGTTTATTCGATCTATCTCCACGTGCGTTTAACCCGTGGTTGGCAAGGCACCTGGACCGCGGTTCTGTCGGTGGTCGGGTTCATCATTACCATGTTCACGCTTTTCGGGGTCAATCTTCTTTTGGCCGGGCTTCATTCCTACGCATCGGGTTGATTCTCCTCCGGCCTTGTCTTGCCATTCCCCGCGCCTGCCTCGGCTTTGCCAAGCTCCAGATCCTTCTGCGCGAGGAACGCATCCAACAACAATCTGAACCCATCGGCCGGGCCGGTCTCCGAGTTCCAGTTGGTTTCCGAATCCCAGTTGGTTTCCGAATCCCAGTCGAGCTCCGGAAGGCGCTCCCGTGAAAGCTCTTCCTTCCAGGCCGAAAAAGCCGGAAGCTCCGGAATGCCTGCCGGATCGGTATCCCAGCACCGCTCCAAAGCCATGAATGGGGCAAACCTGCTTTTGGGAGCACGCGAGCCTGGGCTTGAATCCAATTCGGGCAGCGGAAGCTCCAGTCGCGGATGCAGCCAGGCTTGCCCGGGGCTGACGGCAACAGCGATGTTATTTTCGAGGGTTTTGCGAATCCGTTCGGGCCAGCCGGAATATTCCCCGATCGGGATTCCTTCACGTAAGCGGCCGAGCCGCTCATCGAGCTCAGTGGGTGAGATTCCCATTCTTGCCTGGAAACGAGCCCGGATCCCGGCGAATCCGAGGTGCAGAAGATATGGCCCCAGACAGATCCAGAGGCCTGGGCTGTCTCCGAAATCATAGAACTTGTAATATGCCTGCTGCGGGAAAAAAATCCGGCAGCCATACAGGGCTGAAATAGATTTCCGGCGGATAAGATCGAAAAAAACCGTCGGAAGGGTCGGACTCTCATCCAGCACCAAGTCGACCAGTTTCATTCTTTCGTTTCGATCCAGGTAGAGCTTCATGTGGTCGAAAACATTGAGTAGGGCGTTGTTTAAATCACCCAACGGTTCATTCAGGGTGCGGCCAAGAGACTGAAGGAATGCCAGGATATGCGGCACTTGCCCGAGCTTGCCGGCGACCGCCCGGAATTTTTTGAATGAGATAGCGAGAACCGATAATTTATGTTCTGCCCAGAGGTTTTCGTAAACCCCCCTGTGAAAAGGCCGGACGCTGCAAGCTTCCATAGGCGCCTCGTATTCAGGGACAGTAATTCCGTGGACAGTATACCGATCTCATAAAATGAAGGAAAAGCGGGAAGCTAAATTCAGAAGATCAGTCGTCGAGCAGTCGCGATTGCCTGGTCGATTTTTTTCTGGGCGGCATCTGGGCCGGAGGCGAGCATGGGCTGGGCGTTGATGAAAGTGGGGTCAGGAATTCCGATGAAGCCGAGCATCACACGCAGGGATGGCTCGAGCTGGTCCATGGACTTCCCCGGAGCCTCGCTGTAATCGCCGCCGCGGGAGGTAACCACGACAACCTTTTTCCCAGTGGCAAGGCCTTCGGGACCTTTTTCGGTGTAGTGGAAAAGGTATCGCGGTTGAACGATCGCATCAAAGTAGTGCTTCAGAACGTAAGGCATTCCAAAGTTCCACATGGGGGAGCTGATCAAAACGTATTCCGCGGCGAGAAACCGCTGAATCTGGGCAAGGATCGGCTTCCAGGCTGGGAGCGTCTGATCGTCGAGTTCTTTCCCGCTCAAAAGGAGGTATTTTCCGTTGGTCGCTTTCAGGGTCATCGGTGGCATATTTTCGCCAAACAGATCGATGGCGTCAACACGTCCATCCGGGTGCTGCTCTTGGAAGCTTTTCACGACGGCTGCCGAGACCTTGAGGGTATTCGATAAGTTTCCGCGGGGAGTGGCAATGATATGCAATAATGTTTTCATATTTGGTCCTCAGTCATGAGATTACTTGACATTTAAGTTAGTGTCAAGTATTCTAGTTAGCAGATTCTAACTGTTGTTTTGATATCAGAGCCTGACAATGGATGAAACCGGAGGTTTCCCATGGAACGCAACAATAAAAGTCTCTTGCAGATGGTGTTTTCGACTGGATTTTCCGATACTGGAATTCTCATTTTGCGCCTGGTTATCGGCTCCTGCTTTGTCATACATGGCTATCCGAAGATCATGGATGGGCCGGAAAAATGGGCGATGATCGGTGGAGCAATGAAAAATGTGGGAATAGATTTCGCTCCTGCCTTCTGGGGTTTCTGTGCCGCGGCCTCTGAATTTTTTGGGGGAATGGCTTTGATCGTCGGACTTTTGACCCGGGTCGCCGCATCGGGAATTGCCTTCACGATGCTGATCGCAACAGTGATGCACGTAACTCATGGCGACGGATTCGAAAAATTTTCCCACCCACTGGAGCTGATGACAGTCGGTGTTCTCCTGATTCTTTCTGGAGCGGGAAAGTGGTCGCTGGACAACCTCGTGTTTAAAAAACTTGAGCCCTGAAAATTGGCGTCCCTGGGCGTACAGGTGAATTCGGTGTGTTCCGTTCCAAGGTGATCGGCAACCTTTCGAGCCCAGACCGCCTCGTTGTGGCTTTCCTCGCGAAAACCGATTGTGAAGGTCTTCAGCGGGGTTGAGTTACCCTTGCGCAGGAGAGCGGCCAGCAGAGAGGAGTCGACACCCCCGCTCAAAAAAATGCCGACCGGAACGTCGGACACCATTCGTAGCTTGAACCCTTCGGTGAGTATCTCCTCAAGCTCGTCGGCCACTTCGTCGTCGGTTCGGGAAAGCCACCGGGAACGCTCCGCGGCGCCGCGGCGGAAATGATCCTCGATGTCCCAGTATTTTTCCTTGCGGATTTTTCCGGTACGATCGACGATGAGGAAATATCCGGGCTCCAACTTGTACGTGTTTTTGAAAATTGACATCGGTGTCGGGATATACCCATACTGAAAGTAGAACGGAAGCGCCTCCCTTTCGATTTCACCACGGAAACCCGGATGGCGGTGGAAAGCCTTGAGTTCGGAACCGAAAATGAAAAGGCCTCCCCTGAAATACCAGAAGAGCGGCTTTACTCCAACGCGGTCGCGGCACAGGATGAGCTCCTGACGGCGGCGGTTCCAGAGGGCGAAAGCCCACATTCCGCGCCATCGGCCAATGAAATCAAGGCCCCACTCACGGTAGGCTTGCAGAAGCACCTCCGTGTCGGATGCTGATCTGAACCGTATCCCCAGCTCTTCCAGCTCCCTACGGATTAACGCGAAGTTGTAAATTTCACCGTTGAAGGTAATGGAAATGTCACCGTCATCGACGGACATCGGCTGGCGGCCTTGAGAGGACAGATCGATGATCGAAAGCCGCCGGTGGCCAAACGCCAGGCGTCTGGCCTTGTCGATGAAAAAACCGGCATCATCCGGACCGCCGTATGTCAGGGAGTCCCGCATCGAAACGATCGTTTCCTCAAGCGGATAGGCCGCCTGGGCCGAAAAATCCCAAAATCCGGCGATCCTGCACATCGAAGGTCCGGGCCTCCCGAAAGGGCTCTTGCCACGGCTGCCGACCACGTAACTTCCCAGGAAGAGAGGGAATGCGCCCCATCTCGACACGCAAAGTGAACTCGCGTGTCTCACCCTCTACAGGCGGGTGCTTCGCGCACTCGGCCCGCCTTGATGTTTCCTGCGAATTATTGAGCTGCTACGCGATCGGGACTACCGAAGAATTCTAATATCCAGACCCTAGCCGAAAAGGTACTTTTTCGACAGCTTGGGCATGTTGGCGCCACGCATGACCGCGTTCACCACTCATTTGCCATTGGGAGGCGAGTTGGGCGCCGAGGCTTTTCGGCGAGGGTCTATCTACTCAATAATTCGGGGAAACTCAATGATTCGTAAGTGTTTGGCCTTCTGAAGCGAATGCCTCGAAACCTTGCTCCAAC
>MNYA01000324.1 GCA_001872985.1 bacterium CG2_30_54_10
CGATTTCGGGGTCGCCAAGCAGCTTTACGATTACGAGATCCTCCACACCTTGATCGCCGACTCGGAAATGCTCCACTTTTCGGCCTATGAATTCCGCGGTGAAAATCCGATCAACAGCGCAACACGCCATGCGATCGAGATCGCCCGGAAGAAAGGAACCCGGATTTCTTTCGATCTTGGCGACAGTCTCGTGATCAAGTCGATTCGCCCCCACCTGCTCGAATTCCTCGGAGAGAGAGTGGATATCCTCTTCGCGAATGAGGATGAGGCGCGGACTCTCTGCGGTTCGAAGAATTATCGGAACCTCCTCGATTTCAGCGATCTGGTAGTGGTTAAGCTTGGTGAAAAGGGCGCCCTCGCTCTTACCCCATCTGAAGAAGTGCGGGTCAATGCCTACCGCGTCGATGACGTAAAAGACACCAACGGGGCCGGGGATAACTTCCAGGCGGGTTTCTTCTACGGGCGCTCGAAAGGCTTGCCTTTGGCCACCTGCCTAAAGATCGGGAATTTTCTCGCGGCGAATATCATCCGCCGGATTGGGGCACAGTCAAGGGTGAAGATCCAGGGTATCGAGTTCATCATCTGACCGCGGATAAACGTGTGGGAGACTACCAAATAAACCTGAGATGCTGCAGATGAACGCAGATGAACGCAGATGAACGCAGATAAGATCGAATGAAGATAGAGAAGAAACAAGAGCTTTTTGCCGCAGATGAACGCAGAAGAGCATCAGCTCAATAACTGGGGAAAAATACGAAAACGAACCAGAGGACGCAAGACACCCGGCCCCAAGGAACGAGACACGCGAATTCACCCCGTGCGGCGAGAGGGGGCGCAAGCCCCCTCTCTTTGTGAAATTACATGTCGCCTTTTGGCTATTGCGGCAACTTGATCTCCGCAAGGGCTTTGTAGAGACTGTTGCGGAATTTAACCTCTTTTTGGGCCATCTCGATCAGGCGCCCCGCCGCCTCAGGATTGGACTGCTTCAGCGACCGGAAACGGTTCTCCCCGTAAGCGTAATCTTCGTATGGGATTGATGCATCCTTTGAATCGATCTGAAGAGGATTCTTGCCTTCCTTTAACAGGGCCGGATTGAACCGAACGAGGGGCCAGTGGCCCGAGTTCACAGCTTTGCGCTGCTCCTCGATTCCTTTTCCCATTTCGATACCATGGGCGATGCAGTGCGAATAGGCGATGACTAGCGCAGGGCCATCGTAGGCCTCGGCTTCCAGCATTGCCTTTAATGCATGGGCCGGATTCGATCCGGTTGAGATCTTGGCCACATAAATGTTCCCGTAGGACATGGCGATCATGGCAAGATCTTTCTTTGGCATGACCTTTCCACCGGACGCGAACTTCGCTACTGCGCCTAGCGGCGTGGATTTGCTCATCTGGCCGCCAGTATTGGAATAGACCTCGGTATCAAGGACGAGAATCTTGACGTTCTTGCCAGATGCCAGAACATGATCCAGACCACCGAAACCGATGTCGTAGGCCCAACCGTCGCCGCCTATAATCCAGACGGATCGCTTGACGAGATAATCGGCAAGCTCAATGAATCGGCGGGCTTCAACCTCCGGGCAATCTTTCAGAAGACCTTTTAGCTTCGCGACGCTGGCTCGTTGGGCTTCGATTCCAAGCTGGGTCGTCTGGTCGGCCTTCCTGACCGCTTCGAAAAGGGGAAGTGCATTCTTGCACGCATCGCAATTACATTTTTCAAGCCCATCCATCAGTTCGAGAGCCTGGACTTTGAACTTGTCAACAGCAAGGCGCATCCCTAACCCGAACTCAGCGTTGTCCTCGAACAGACTGTTCGACCATACCGGCCCACGCCCATCAGCACGCTTGCAATAAGGTGTTGAGGGAAGGTTTCCGCCGTAGATCGAGCTGCAACCGGTCGCGTTGGCGATCATCAGATGGTCGCCGCAGATCTGTGTCAGAAGCTTGATGTAAGGCGTTTCCCCGCATCCGGCGCAAGCCCCGGAAAACTCGAACAGGGGTCGGACCATCTGCGAACCCTTAATGGTCTTGATGTCGTAAAGGGCGGGGTCCGGTTCCGGCAAGTTAAGGAAGAACTCGAAGTTTTCACGCTCGGTTTTCCGGAGCGGGAACTGAGGATTCATATTGATCGCCTTGGTGGCAAGTTTTGCTCCATCCGGGCCTTTTTGATATGCCGGGCAAGCGTAGACACACGTCCCGCAGCCGGTGCAATCTTCCGGCGCAACCTGGACGGTGAAGCGCAGGTCTTTATCCTTGTACCCAGTGGCCTTGCATGACTTGAAGGTTTTTGGCGCATTTTCCAGCAGTTTTGGGTCGTAAGCCTTTATACGAATGGTGGCGTGGGGGCAGACAAACGAACACATCCCGCACTGGATGCAGGTTTTCTCATCCCAGACGGGGGTCCAAACCGCGACATTTCGCTTTTCAAACATGGCGGTGGCGGTCGGGAAGATCCCATCGGCAGGCATCCTGGAAACCGGGAGAGAATCGCCCTTGGCAACCATCATTGGGCCAAGCACCTTCTTCACAAACTCCGGAGCGCCCTCGGAAACGGGGGGCAACGTGTTGAACTTCGATGTCACTTTTCGGGGGAACCTGACCTCCTGGAGTTTCTCGAAGGTCAGATCGACGGCCTGGTTATTTTTTTGAACGACTTCCTCGCCCTTTTTCCCGTATGTTTTCTTCAGCGCATCTTTTATCTCCCGCACGAAAACCTCTCTTGGAAGGACCTTGCTGATCTCGAAGAATGCGGTTTGCATGAAGATGTTGATTCGGTTGCCAAGCCCGATCGACTCCGCAAGTGCCACCGCATTGATAACGTAGAATCTGGCATTTTTCTCGATCAGGTTTTTTTGCGCCTCCACCGGAAGCTTGTCCCATACTTCGTTTGCGGAGACCGGGCTTTCGAGCAGGAAGGTGCCTCCCGGTTTCAGATCTGAAAGCATGTCGTATTTCTCAAGAAAACTGAAGTTGTGGCAGGCGATGAAATCCGCGCTGGTGATAAGATAGGGACAACGCAAGGGCTTCCTGCCGAAACGAAGATGTGAAACCGTCATGCTTCCTGACTTTTTCGAATCGTAGACGAAGTAGCCCTGGGCATAATTGTCGGTCGCCGTACCGATGATCTTGATCGAATCTTTATTTGCCCCGACCGTTCCGTCGGATCCAAGGCCGTAGAACCTGGCGCAGAAAGTCGAGGGATCGCTGGTCTCGATGTTGGAGCCCACCCTCAGGCTGCTGTTGGTCACATCATCTTCGATTCCGACCGTGAAATGGTTCTTCGGCTGTTTCTCCTTCAGATTGTCGAAAACGGCGAGGCACTGGGCGGGAGTGAATTCCTTGGAACCAAGGCCGTAGCGGCCTCCCACGACCTTGGGCCAGTTACTAAACGGGGCGATCTTGCGTTCGAGCGCCTCACCGATGCCGTTGCGAACATCGAGATAAAGCGGCTCGGCTGTAGCTCCTGGTTCCTTGGTCCGGTCCATGATCGAAACTGCTTTGACTGTTGCCGGCAAAGCTTTTACAAGATGTTCGAGGGAGAATGGGCGATAGAGGCGAACCTTGATCAAACCAACCTTTTCACCCTTCACGCTCAGATAATCAACCACCTCATGCATCGTTTCCGAGCCGCTTCCCATTATAACTACCACGCGTTCCGCATCGGGGACCCCGACGTAGTCGAAAAGATGGTAGGAACGCCCCGTTATTTTGGCGAACTTGTCCATCTGCTTCTGAACGATGTCAAGACATTTCGGGTAAAAAGCATTCACCGCCTCCCGACCCTGGAAATAAACGTCGGGGTTCTGGGCGGTGCCGCGCATTGTAGGCCTATCGGGGTTGAGGCCAAGTTGGCGATGCTTGCTGATAAGCTCGTCGGGAAGCATCTCGCGCATCTGATCGAAGGAAAAGATATCGCAACGGTTGATCTCATGGGATGTCCTGAATCCATCGAAGAAATGCAGAAATGGCACGCGCGAATCGAGTGTTGACGCCTGTGAAATGAGTGCCATATCCATTACTTCCTGTGGAGAACTGGATGCAATCATCGCCCAGCCGGTCTGCCTGGTGGCCATTACATCGCTGTGGTCGCCAAAAATAGACAAGCCTTGGCAGGCCAGGGAGCGTGCCGCGACGTGAAAGACCGTCGGGGTCAGTTCGCCTGCGATCTTGTACATGTTGGGTATCATAAGTAGAAGGCCTTGCGAGGAGGTAAAAGTAGTCGTGAGCGCCCCGCTGGTCAGCGCCCCGTGTACCGCTCCGGCAGCGCCTCCCTCAGAGTGTAACTCGAACACCCGAGGAACGGTTCCCCAGATATTCTTTTGGCCTTTGGAGCTTTTCTCGTCTGAGATTTCGCCCATTACCGAGCTGGGTGTGATAGGGTAGATTGCGATCACTTCATTGGTTGCGTGTGCAACGTAAGCCGCGGCGGTGTTGCCGTCCATCATGCCATTGGTTTTCTCGTGGGTTTTGGACACAGTCGACCTCCTCTACTTTTTTTGCAGGGTACCGGTCCCCGCGATTTGAGACGCATCATACTAAGCCAATTTCAGCCCTATGTCAAATAGTGGTTTTCGGAAAGCTGCTACTCGAGCGGTGCGGATTGGCTATTTTCAGAATGTGTTTCTGAAAATTCTTTTGAACCCTCACCACATCAATCGCGTATCACATTGCGAAGGCGAAAATTGGAAAGCTTAAATTACAAACAGGAGGGCGAAATAATGAAACGATTTATGAAAGCCGGGACGTACGTGCTTGCGATGGTTATGGTGTCGATCAGCCTTACCGGATGCAATATCGACATGGCAAAAATCGGGGATTTCATCAGCAAGATCGCCGGGGTGATATCAAAAGTTGCTGATGGTATTAAGAGCTTTGGAAACCAGCTCGGAAACGGTACCGATGCGGCCACCGCCAGCGGCACCACGGCGGCCGTTGCAACCGACACCGTGACGATCGACGGCAACGCCAGTGAAACCGCCGACGCCAGTGAAACCGCTGCTGTGGCTACCGGTACCGCCAGCACCACGACCGACGTTGGGGATACCACGGCCGACGCAGAAGAAGAGAACCCCGGGAATTGAGTATCTGCTCAAAAAGAAGGGGCATTAGCTGATTTTCAACATACAAGCGAGATTCCTCACATTCGGTCGGAATGACAAAT
>MNYA01000218.1:0-4359 GCA_001872985.1 bacterium CG2_30_54_10
GAATATCGTAACATCTCAAAAAGATGGGAAGAAAAAAAGTAGAAGCGGCTTCCAGCCGCTTGAAAACCACGCGGCAAGATGCCGCGTCTACTTGTTACCCCGAATTATTGAGAAGTTACGGAATATCGGAAGTAATTTGTCGGGAACTCTTTGCCAAGATCGGGCCAATCTTTATCGCTGGAACAGGGTACCTGCGATTTACAGCAAGATGGGAATCTGGTATAAAGGAATCCAGTATTTACAAGGCTTTCCGCCGAATAGTTCCGGGGCGAGTTCCCGGGTTACTCAATCCCGCGGTTGGAGTCGTTTCGTTGGCTTCATTCCTGATAAGGGAATTATGGAAAAAACAGATTTTTCAAAAAGCTGCCTTGACATAAAGCTTCTTCTTTTCGATTGTGATGGAGTGTTGACCGACGGCCGGATAATTCTTGGCGGTGGCGGATTGGACATCAAGTTCTTCTCCACCCGAGATGGCCTGGGAATCAGCCTCTGGCATAAAGCCGGCCTTTCGTGCGGCTGCATCACGGGAAGGTTTTCCGAAGCGCTTCAACGCCGCGCGGAGGAACTTTCCTTTGAAGAGCTTCATCTGAAAGCCGATGACAAACGAGCTGTCGTCGCCGGAATCCGTTCCCGAAGAAACCTCAGTAAGCAAGAGGTGGCATACGTCGGCGACGATCTGAATGACCTGTGCGTCAGGCCCGAGGTCGGGTTGTTCTTCGCTCCGGCTGACGCTCACCAAACCGTAATCACCCGATCCGATTTCCATCTCGGCAAGCCTGGAGGCCACGGGGCCGTTCGAGAAACCATCGATATCATCCTTTCAGAAAAGCGCATCCTGGATGACCTCATCGCCAAGCACTTCGAATAACCTATCCCTCGCCGATCGCCTGAAATTATTTCGAAGAAAGGCTCGATACTTTTTCGTTTCCTCGATCGCCGCGGTTATCCAGCGGCAACCCGTTGCTATGCTTCCCAAGCTCCAACGAATTCTCATGCGGGTGCTTCCGTTGTTCTTTCACAAAGAGCTGAAGCGAGCCGGCGAATTACTCCCAGCGGAGTTCACCGAACGGCGCGATCGGATTTTGCGTGGGATGAGCCTCAACCAGGTCATGAATCTGCTTGAGATTTTTTTCTACGAGAAGGAACTTGCCGCACGGCCTGATTTCATAAGGGTTTCCGGAACCGAGCATATCCTTCCCTTTCTCGAGCGCAAACAAGGTTTTATCTTGCTATCCGGGCATTTCGGCAACTGGGAACTCCTCGGATACACCCTCGCGAAGATCGGGATTCCCATCCACACGATCGTCCGGCCGCAGGCGATTAATGAAATGACCGAGTTCATGAACAGCTTCAGGGCGAAACGGGGAATGAAGATTTTAATGGCCAACAATCTTAGCAAGTCTCTGAAACTACTTCACCAGGGCTCCGGCATCGGAATTATGTCCGATCTCAACGCCAGGGAGCGCGGGTATCAGGTCATGTTTTTCGGCAGGAACGCTTCGTTCTACCCGACCCCCGTGATCCTTTCGGTTCGGGGAAACGCTCCATTGATACCTGTTTTTATCGAACGGAATCCCGACCTTTCCCACGTTGTGAGAATCGAGCCGCCAATCGAATGGCAGCGTGGAGAGTCCATGGCCGTGCGGATCGGAAAATACGTATCCCGCTACGAAAGCGCGATCAGGAGGCGGCCCGACCAGTGGGTATGGTTTCACGAGCGGTATGTCCATGCCGACCTGGGCAGGATCTCATGAAAGAGATGCTCGGCCAACCTTGGTTCTGGTTTCTGGTCCTTTTGACATTTCTCGGAGTGATCCTGTGGGACGACGATTTCGAAAAAGGCGTGCAATCCAAATATGCAAAGCAGAAAATGAAGCTTACCGATGTTCATTTCAGTGAGATCGACCGAGGGTTCGAGCATGCAAGAATGTATGCCGATGTAGTTGATATGGATGATTCCCAGAACAACATGTATGCCACGGAAGTCCGATCCCTGTTTTTCGATCGGAAAATCGCCACCCGAACCGGGGAACTGATCGCCTCCCATGCGTTCAAGACCCCTTTCGAAGCCCGTTTCTGGGGAGACGTAAAGATGAGATCCTCCGATGGGGAACGAATGCGCACCAATGAAATGCGCTATTTCTTTTCGCGAAAAGAGATGTATACTTCCATGCCCGTGACCATCTGGAAGGACGACATGATTATCACCGGAAGCGACTTCCGTTTCAACACCCAGACCAAGGCAGGCAGTCTGAACAAGGACGTCCTGATCCGGATCTGGAAGTCAGCCTCTTCTACAAGCGCGACCAGCTCCGGCGCCGTGGAGATCGCTTCGGGTGAAACAGGCCATTTGATCATGATCCCCGACTCCGTTCCCGACGATATTCCCGATGCATCCGAAACCGTGAATGCCCCTGAGACATTGGCCGCCACGGTGACCCTTAAACCTCCGAAGCCGACTGCCTCGCCATCCGCAATCCCCTTCCCGCCAAAGGCCTCAAAGCCCGTGATAGCTTCAACCTCACCCACCCTTGAAGCAATTCAGAAACCTCGGATTCCGGAAAAATTCACATTCCCCACCGAAATCCCTTTCCCTAAAATGGAGCCGGAATCCAAATGAAACACTTTTTTCCGGCCATCGCAATCTTGGCCTTCATTTTTCTGCCGTCTCTTCCATCTCGGGCGCTCACATCCATTACCGCCGGGGACATGGAAATCACCAGCCGCCTGATGACGTTCGAGAACAACATCTATGTCGCTCGCGGGGGGTTGAAAGCCACACAAAAAGGCTCCGTCCTCACTGCCGACCGGGGTATCTACGACCGAAACCTTGAGATCGTGAAAGCCATGGACAATGTCGAGGTCACCCAACCAGGATCGGTACTGAACTCCGACTATCTCGAAGCCTACGTTAAGGAAGATCGCATTCTGGCCAAGGGAAATCCTCGTCTGACGCGGATAGTCGAACGTGCAACCAAGGACGAGGCCGGGGCCACGGTCAAGCGAAAGACCCGCGTTATCCTGACCTGCAATGAGGTCGAGGGATTCAACAAGGAAAACCGGTTCCTGGCGAAGGGCGACGTCCATGTAATCGAGGTCGATTATCGCGATGCCGAAACCGAAGAAGAGGCGAAGGAAAACGAGAAAAGCCCCATTTCGGACCTGGTCTGCGAAACCCTCGAACTCTTTTCCGCCGAAGACAAAGCCATTGCCCGAAACAACGTGGTGATAGTCACCAAGACCCTGCGTGCAACCGGTGACAAAGCCATCTACCTTGACAAAGAGAACCGGATGATCATCGTCGGTCATGCCCACGCTTTCCAGACATCCAAAGAATCTCCCAGCGCCGAAGAGCAGGTTTCAGAACTCGTCGCAAGAAAGATAATCTATTACCCGAACGAAGATCGCACAATCGCGGTGGGTGAGGTCAAGGCAACAGTCTACCCCAAGGGTTCGAAAGGCCCGGACAGCGAAAAGAACGGCAAGGGCAAAAAGAAAAAAAAGAAAGAGACAAAACCCGGCAAGGAAGGGGCTTCCGACTCTCAAGCCTTTGCCAGTCAAGACCTTGAGAAAACCACGATCTCCGGCGAACCCATCGGGAACGAAACTGTCGAGGGCGAAACGCCCGAAGGTGAGAAAGTCGGGGACGAATCGGCTTCCGAGCCCCCATTGGCAGATTCCCCGCCTCCCGGGCTTCCGCCAGGTGAATACACTCCGGTCGGGGGTGATGCCACCAATGCATCTGCGGAATAACATCGGTTTCTTTTATTATTTATGAAAGTCGATCTTCCCGATTTTTCGGCCAAACCTGGAAGCGGAAGCTTTCCAGATGCATCCACCCACCCTGCTACAGCAGCGACATCCACGGAATCCACAACACTCGTTGCACGCTTGGCCCCCACGAAACCTGTGGTATCAGCAGGGTTGGCGCCATCCTCCAGGGACGAGATCAAAGTAGAGAGCGTTTCAAAAACCTACTCAAGCCGCACCGTTGTCGATCACGTTTCCCTGAACATCCGGAAAGGGGAAATTGTCGGGCTTCTTGGCCCGAACGGCGCAGGAAAGACCACTACTTTCTACATGGTGGTAGGCCTGATCAAACCCGACACAGGTACGATCCAGTACAATAACCGCGACATCGCGCAGCGATCCATGTATCAGCGTGCCAGGGCCGGAATCGGTTACCTTCCCCAGGAAGCTTCGGTTTTCCGGAAACTCACCGTCCAACAAAACATCGAACTTATTCTCGAGAACCTTTCAATCTCCCAAGCTGCACAGAAAGAGCGTCTCGATCGTCTGATGGAAGACCTCGACATCGCCCGGATTCGCGACAACATGGGATACAGCCTTTCCGGCGGC
>MNYA01000218.1:4366-5163 GCA_001872985.1 bacterium CG2_30_54_10
GACGTGTCGAAATCGCCAGAGCGCTTGCGGCCGAGCCGAACTTCATTCTTCTCGATGAGCCTTTTGCAGGCGTCGACCCGATTGCCGTTCAAGACATTCAGACAATCATCCTGCAGTTGCAAAGAAAAGGCCTTGGACTGATGATAACCGACCACAATGTCAGGGAAACCCTCGCGATTGTCGACAGGGCCTACATCATGAACCTGGGAAAGATTCTCGTCTCCGGCACAGCCGAGTTCATCGCCCAGGATGATACCGCGCGGAAATTCTACCTGGGTGACAGGTTCCACCTCGACCAGATCGAGAAAGGCCTTGTGTGATCCAGGTTCTGGTCCTTCTCTTGGTGAGTGCGCTGGTGGCTTACCTCGGAGATATCCTCGGCACCTGGGTCGGAAAACGCCGCCTGACCCTTTTCAACCTTCGTCCTCGCGTAACGGCTCTATTGGTGGCCATCTCCACCGGCGTCCTCATAACCCTGCTGACGCTCACCTTCTCCGCGATCCTTTCAGAGAACGTTCGCATCGCTCTATTCTCCGTTCAGCAGCTATCTGAAGAGCGGAACCGTCTGACTCAGGAAGTAGCCGGGCTCGACAAGGAACGTAAGCGTCTCAAGGCGCATGTTACCGATCTGACATCCCAGGTTCGGGTGAAGCAGGAAGAGTTGGTGGTTTTTCGCAAGGATGAACCGCTTGCGGCGAAGGTAATCCTGGCAAAACGGCTTCCAGGGCTGATTCTCGATGATATTCATGCGTTCATGGACAATCTTGCGGCTCGCGCCCGGGAGCGCGGGGTCAAGG
>MNYA01000367.1 GCA_001872985.1 bacterium CG2_30_54_10
CCTTCAATCTTCCCCCGACTTATTGAGATGATACACTTAAACCCCCTGGCCTCAATTTCCTGGTTATTTTTTGAACCTACAGGAAACGCTCATTAAAAAAGCGTCTTGTGGCCATGCAACCTTACCCTAAGTCGTGGAAGTAGCTTGATCTCCCGGGAAATCGTATTTCTGGTGGTGAGGGATGACCAACTGATGCAGCCGTGTCATTGCTAGTTTTGCTAGCAAGACCCTCGCCGAAAAGCCCCTGCGTCCTACTCGTCTTGCAATGAAATATGAGTGTAGAACGCGATCGCGCGTGGCACCAATATGCCTGACCTGCCGAAAAAATACCTTTTCGGCTAGGGTCTAGCAATGACACGGCTGCATCAGTCAGGATTCCTCGCTTCAAAAAAGCCCGCCCGCGGGGCGATAAGTTTGCCACCTCCACTTTGCTTTATAGTTTATTTCAACAGGGCTTGACAACAACTTTGCATGGTGTTTCAATCTTCCAACCCAAACTAGGAGTTTTTCATGCGAATAGTCATAACCGGCGGGGCCGGCTTCATCGGATCCCACCTGACGGATCGGCTCCTGCAAGACGGCCATCAAGTGGTGGTCATCGACAATTTCGTCACCGGATCCCGTTCCAACCTTCAACAGCACTCGGGCAACCCGAACTTGTTTATTGTCGAACACAACATCACAAAGCCGATTTTTCTGGCCGAAAAAATCGATCGGATATTTCACTTGGCATCCCCCGCGAGCCCCATCGATTATCAGAAGCTCCCTATCCAGACCCTCAAAGTCGGAGCCTTAGGAACCCACAACCTTCTCGGAATGGCCAAGGCGCATAAGGCAAGAATCCTTTTGGCCTCTACCTCAGAAGTTTATGGTGACCCCGAAATGCATCCTCAGAAGGAGACCTATTGGGGAAACGTGAATCCAGTTGGTCCACGAGGGTGTTACGACGAATCCAAGCGCTTTGCTGAAGCCCTAATGGTTGCATATCGAGACTACCACCAAGTCGATGTGCGCATCATCCGGATATTCAACACTTACGGTCCGCGAATGCGCCTGAACGACGGGAGAGTGGTTCCAGCATTCATTTCACAGGCTCTGAAAGGCGAACCGATCACCATTTTCGGCAACGGTTCCCAAACCCGCAGCTTCTGTTTCGTTTCCGACCTCGTCGACGGGATGATCAAAGTAATGGCATGCGAGTACAAAGACCCCATCAACCTTGGAAATCCTTCAGAAATTTCCATCCGCCAATTCGCCGAGGAGATTTTGAAACTTTCCGGGTCGAAGAATTCCCTGATCGAACGACCGCTTCCAAAGGACGATCCGCGCAGGCGGCGGCCCGACATTTCGCTGGCGTGCTCCCTGTTTCCCTGGGAACCTAAAATCGGCCTAGCGGAAGGCCTGAAAAAAACCATTGATTGGGCTCGTGGAGTTATCGCGTGAGCAGCATCCATCCCGATATAGCAAGAATCCTGATCACCCAGGAAGAGATCGCTGTGCGAACCGCCGAACTCGGCCGCCAGATCTCCGATGACTACGCCGGTGAGGAGATCATGCTGGTCTGCATCCTCAAGGGCGCCTTCGTCTTCATGGCCGACCTTGCGAGGGCAATCGAATGCCCCGTTCAGACGGTCTTCATAGCCGTGAGCAGTTACGGGAATTCAACTCAGAGTTCCGGAGTGGTGCGGATTCTCACCGATCTCGACAAACCCATTGATGGCAGGAACGTTCTGATCGTGGAAGACATAGTCGACACCGGACTTACCCTTTCCTACATCGCAGGTCTGTTGCGAGACCGGCACCCGAAATCCCTCCGGATTTGCGCCCTTTCGAACAAGCCCCAATGCAGGAAAAAGGAAGTCCAGATAGATTATTGCGGTTTTGTTCTGCCCGATGAGTTCGTCGTCGGTTTTGGGCTCGACTTCAAGGATTTCTACCGAAACCTGCCTTACATTGGAATACTCAAATCCGAACTCTATCGAAAACCGGAGTGCTGATCTTCCAGCTATGCGGAGCGGGAAAAAAGCCGGTTACCCCTCAATCGAAAGGTTCGTCCTTGGCCCCTTGAAGGTCAACACCTACCTTGTTTACGACCAACAAGGCGGGGAAGGCTTCATCGTAGACCCTGCCGCTGATGATTTAGAGCTTCGCAAGAGAATTTCGGCCCTTGGTATCGGGAATTGGAGCATTTTTCTGACCCACGGTCATGCCGACCATATCATCGGGGTTCCCCGCCTCCGGGATGAGCTGTCAGCGCCGGTCATGATTGGGAAAGAAGATGCCCCGATGCTCGAAGACCCTTTGTTGAACCTTTCCCTGATGCTGGGAACTCCCCTCACGACAACCCCAGCCGAAAAATTTATTTCCCATGGGCAAACCATTCGCATGGGCCAATTCACTGCCGATCTGATCGGGGTTCCAGGTCATACCCCCGGAGGAATCGCGCTGCGTTTCCCGGGAATACTCATTTCGGGCGACACCCTTTTTGCGGGTTCCATCGGCCGATCGGATTTTCCGGGCGGTGATGGGTACCTGCTGGTGAAAATGATCAAGGAGCGGCTGCTCGTCCACACGGAAGATCGCGTCCTTCCAGGCCACGGGCCCGAGACCACTGTCTCCGCCGAGGCGGCGCAAAACCCCTGGCTCAAGTAATTTTTGCAGAATTAAGGGAGTTGGGGAGATTGGAAATCCCTGTTCCCTTTCGTACATTTCAACAGGAACCCTGGAATTGACAGGTCGGATTAGGGGTGCTACCATTGCTCGATTTCAATCCAGAGGTTCCAGAAAGAGAATAATTCATGAGCTTGTTTCCGAGGTTGGCGAGAGCGGAGCACGAGAATCTCCTGTTCTTTCAGCACCGCGATAGCGGTCTGAAAGGGGTTCTTGCCATCCACGACACGAGCTTGGGGCCGGCTGTAGGCGGGGTTCGGTGTTGGAATTATGAGACCGAAGGTCAGCTGGTTCGTGATGCCTTGCGCCTTTCAGAAAGCGCATCGCTTTCCGCCGCCCTTTTCGGCTGTGATGCCGGTGGTGGGAAAGCAATCCTCTGGGCAAATCCTGAAGACAAAAATGAGGCGATGCTTCGGGCATTTGGGATTTTTCTACAAGGCCTCGGCGGCCGGTTCATCGCCTCCGCCGACCTCGGAACCACCAGCCAAGACATGGATCTGATCAGCAAAGAAACGACATTCGTAACCGGCCATATCAAAGGACAGACGAATGAGGGCGACCATTCCAGGATCACCGCCCGCGGGGTTCTCCTTGGAATGAAGGCGGCCGCGAAAGTCAATTTTGGGTCAGCATCCCTGAAGGGACGGAAGATTGCCATCCAGGGCATCGGAAAAGTTGGAATGGCCTTGCTCGAGCTCCTCGTCCTGGAAGGCGCTCAACTCTACATTTCCGACATTTTTTTCGAAAGAGTCAAGAATGCAAAGGACAAGTTTTTCGGGGTTGAAATGGTTTCCCCGGATGAAATTCAGTTTCTTCCTGTTGACATCTTCGCCCCCTGCGCCATGGGCGACCTGTTCACCAAGCCGAGCATCGAAAAACTTCGGTGCAAGATAATCGCCGGTCCGGCGCCGAATCAGCTTCCTAACGACCAGGCTGCCGCAGATCTGGCAGAATCCGGGATTCTGTACATTCCTGAATTTCTTCTGAATTCCGGCGACATCATCATGGTGAACGCGGAAATCTATGGAATCCCAACCAGCAATTGCCAAAAGGTCGTCGAGAGAGTGTACTGTCTTGTTGAAAATCTTTTGGTCAAGGCCAAAAGCACGAATCGCCTCCCGCAACAGTTAGCCAAGGAATGGGCCTTGGAGCGCGTCAGAAGCATCCGCACGCTGAAGAAGCTCTACAGGCCCGCCCATTGAGGTAGAATACGACAACCGCACTTTCCGATTTGCCCCAGAAGAGCAGTGGTCGCACCACCCACCGAATTCTAGTGGTCAACCCGGGTTCGACGACGACCAAACTTGGGCTTTTCGAGGATGAGACACCGATCGCAACCCAGAAGTACGAACATCCGGGGTACGAGCTTGAAAAGTTTCCCCGAATCCTTGACCAATATGGGTTACGCCGACAGGTAATGTTGGATTTTCTTAAAGAAAATCAGATCCAGCCGAAAACCCTGTCGGCTGTCGTCGCCAGGGGCGGCCTCCTCAAACCCATGCCGAGCGGCACCTACAAAGTCTGCAGCAAGATGATCGAGGAGCTTTCAGCATCCAGATATGGTGAACACGCGAGCAATATCGGCGCGATTCTCGCATTCGGTTTCCACTGGGATTTTAAAATCCCCGCTTATATCGTCGATCCGGTAGTGGTCGACGAGATGGTTGATATCGCCAGGTTTTCAGGCCTCAAGGAAATTCCTCGGCGCTCCCTCTGGCATGCGTTGAACATCATGTCAGTAACCCGCCAGGTCTGCGCCAAAGAAAACTGGGATTTCCGCGCAGAAAACTTTGTGGTGGCACATATCGGCGGTGGGATATCGGTTGCCGCGCTTGACCACGGCCGCTGCGTCGATGTAAGCAATGGGCTCGAAGCCGGCCCTTATTCGCCCGAGCGTTCAGGCACATTGCCCAGCCTCGAACTGGTAAAGCTCTGCTATTCGAAAAGTTACACCGAATCCGAGGTGAAACGCCTCATCGTCGGGAACGGCGGGTTGGTGAACTATCTAGGAACCGGCAATCTAATTGAGATAGAGAAGCGGATCGAGCAGGGAGACGATTACGCACAGCTCGTCTTTTCAGGAATGTGTTATCAGATCGCCAAGGAAATCGGATCGTTTTTCGCCGCATTGAAAGGGAAAGTCAAACGGATCATTTTGACCGGGGGAGCTGCCAACAGCGAACAGGTCATCTTCCGGATCAGCGAATATGTCGAAGGATTTTCACCCATTATCGTTGTTCCGGGCGAAGATGAACTCGCGGCATTGGCCCATGGCGGTTTGCGAGTCCTGCGAAATGAAGAAAGTGCGCGCTCCTACAGCGAGGTTGGGCCGTGACTACCAAAATTTCTGAAAGGAACCAAAATTCGTGCATCTGGATTTGACCGAACAAGAACAGCACTGGCGGAAGTATTGGCGGGCCATTGCAGCCGAGGTCATCGCCCCGTGCGTC
>MNYA01000058.1:0-781 GCA_001872985.1 bacterium CG2_30_54_10
AGCGCACTGGAATTCACCGTAGTATTCACCTTCGAACCCTGACCTTTGCGGGTGTGAACCTTGAAACATATTGAGGTTGCACCTATTTGAACGAATGGAAAAAACCGCCGGGCCGGCCTTCGCCCCGGCGGTTTTTTTCTTACCGGAACTCTGAGATCTCGTCGCTCCGCCCAAATTCAACTTTGTTTGGTGACGAGGGGAACCAGAGTGTCATTTCAATAGCTCGCGGAAACTTCAAAAACACCGAAACGCATCATTCTCTGGCAGGCAGAAACCCAGGCCCCGTTGTCGTTTCGCGTATGCCGGGGCCCCCTTTCGCGGGAACGACGGAAGGCCCCTTATATATTGAGAAAATACGAATCGGGTTTATGCTCTTCGATTTTCGCTCTTAATTCTTTGCCTCATCGTCTGAAACAATTTCATTCCCGGGCAGAATTGGATCAGGGGTCGCCGTCGGCCCGGGTACAAACGTTGCTAACCAGTATCTCTTCCCTTCAACCACGACCTTTCCAGCTCTTTTCAGACGATTCACGACCCGAATAAGGCGGTGGAAGGTCGGCTCACCCATTTTCTTGGCCATCTGTTGAAGAGTCTCGGCGCCACTTTTCTCAAGGTAATTCAGGACGGCTTCTTCAGAGACCGGCACGGGCTTTCCCGACACCGCGCCTTTCGTGTCACGCGTACGTATACGCCTTTTGAGGAAGAATCTACCCGCCTGGGCATCAAGGTCGTGCTTGTCCACAAGCTTGTTAAGAAGAACTTTCAAGAGTCCACGATCGAC
>MNYA01000058.1:787-5114 GCA_001872985.1 bacterium CG2_30_54_10
ATGCTTTGCGATGCCGGAGGCTTTCACCCCGTCGATTTTGCCTTTGAGAAACAGGAAGATACCGCGGGGGCTGGGGAGAGCACGTTTGGCCAAGCGTGCCTTGATCTGCTGGATTTCTTTTGCCTTCTTTGCCTTGGCGGCCTCTGTCATAGGCTTGCGACCACGACGAAGGAATTTACCGGAGGAATTAGCGGCAGGCTTGCCTGCTTTCAATGTCTTGTGGTCTGGCGGCCTTCCAAGACGGCGATGTATCTTTTCTGCCTTTGGGTGGTTCGGATCAGGATCAGCAACCACTTTGTTCTTCGGAGGCCGTCCCCTGCGCATGGGAGTTGCATTAACTGCCTGTACAACTTGCAGCTCCAATGTGCCGTTCACAAGGCCGCGTATTACTTCAATGACCCGGTCGAGGCGTATTGTATTCATCGTAGCTCCTGGAGTGGAAATGGTCTTACCGAGGAAGGGTATCACGAGATGATGGGAGATGGCAAATATTAAGTATAGACGTCATCTCTCGCGTGGGTAGAAGCGATAGTGGGGCGGAGCCGGCGCCGCGAGTCGAGGCCGGAGAACCATCAGGCCCGACAGCCCCTTCTTGGCACGGAGGTAGGAATCGAAATCCTGATCGACGATACGATTCAGGATCGATGATGCGTGGCGAAAAATGCGCTTCTGGCCTTGCTCGATAAAGAAAGCCATGTGGGTCACGTCGAGCCCTTCTTTGTCACAAACAAGCGCAAGAATATCCCCCGATTGCAATTTAACCTCTCCGGAAAAAATTGCATCCAATGGGAAATACCAGAAAATCTGAGGCGCCCGGGAGATCATGAACCGGTCTTCGACATAGAAGGTCCGGTTGTTGCCGACCTTGTTCAACAGAAGCTTCCGCATAACAGCAAACTTGTTCCTACGCGCCACATTGATTAGGTAGCCCTTTCGCTCGTTCACATCCGCCCAGTGAGAAGTAAAATGGCTGCGAAGATGATTCATCAGCGGCATGCCGCGAGCATCAAACATCACGTCGATCAAGCGCGGCAGGAAGGAGCCTGTATAGTCCGGTCGCTCCGCGGAGGCCAATGCGAGAACATGTTCCACGTAAGTCATACAGTCGAGGTAGGTGAAGCTTGTGGTCAGTGTTTCCACCGGCAACGGCTGGACGTTCTCTGCTTCGGTCTTGACCTTGGCCTTGGCCTTGGCCTTGACCTTGGCCTTGGCCTTGACCTTGGTTTTGGCTTCGGCTTGCGACCGCTGTTTTGTGATTCGGGCTTTCGTGTCGGGATGATACATCCGGCCCAGAAAATATCTGGAAATGAACGGAACTCTGCGTGAAGGCGGGATCTGTGATGCCGCAGCGATGATCCTTTCCGCTTCCGGTGCATCGCGAAAATTCCGGACGTAAACGTCCGGTGAAACACACCAGCCATCTTCGGCGGTTGTAAAAATGGCGGCGAGAAGCATTAGAACAACTGCTGATGGCTTTGTCATGGTTTCATCCAAGAACGATCCGGGGATTTTTCGCCGGGTCGAGCCATTTCAATAGCTGCATGAGAAACTCTTCGCGGGTCGCCACGCAACCGCTTGTGTTGCTTCCCGGGCCGCTCCAAATGTGGAAGAAGATCGCGCTGCCATTCCCGGGGACGATAGGGTCGGTGTTGTATCCGATCACAATTCCGAGTTTGTACAAGTCGTCTTTTCGCTTCATCAGTTCGAACGAAGTCGCGCTTGCCAGTTCTTTTTTGCACCATCGGTTGTAGTTTTCCGATTTCGAATCATCGACCCAGACATCGTTTTCAAGCGCCTGCCGATAGGGAAGCTTCGAATCGATAGCGGCAGCATAACCGAACGCAAGCGGCAATCCGTAAATTCCTGACGGGGTTCTACCATCGCCCTCGCGTTTCTCGCCCGAATGAGCGAAACCGTTTTTTCCGATTGCAACGTCCTTCGTTCGAAAAACCTCCACCCATTTTTCCTGAACCAGGGAATACGCCGAAAGCTCCAACACGCCAGCCGGTCCAGCGGCCGAAACGATAACCGCCTGCCTGGAACCGGATCTCTCCGGCCCTTCGAGAACCCTCATGAAAGGGGGTGTTTCCCCGTCTCCGGCGTGGTCGGCAAAGAAAAAAACGGAAACAAAAAATAATAAAACGAGTATGTGACATTTTGCGAGCAAGAAGGCCCCTCCCTGATTTTCGTGACTACTCTCCAAAAGCGCCCAAAGGCACTAAGTTCACCCCTTAGGAATTTGTATTTCTGGTAGTGAGGAATTGATCGACTGATGCAGCCATGTCATTGTGGCATTGCGAATGGAGAAGCGCCAGCGACGAAGCAATCCGGATCGGGAAGATTGCTTCGCTTCGCTCGCAATGGCAAATTTCGATCGGTCAGGATTCCTCGCTTCAAAAAAGTCCGCCAGCAGGGCGATAAGTTCACAATTAATTTCTGACTTTCGGAATTGAGCTTGGTTTTTTTCATTCTCTGAAGTAGAATAACAGAAACTACGGCCGAGGTGTTGGGAATGAAGTGTTGGTCACGTGTTTTCTGTGTTTTTCTGGCAACTATAATACTTCTGCCCGTTTCGGCGGTTTTTGCCGACGAAGATGTCCCCGACTACCGGTTGGTGGTGAACCCGGGTTATCAGATTTCGGGGGAATCCTATGGTATGTTCGAGACCCCGGTTTACAACCTTGCAGCCGGACTGGACAGCCTTTTGATTTCCGTTGATTACGGAAAATCGCCCAAGGCAGTGATTCGGGGGTACGCCCGCTTCAAATACGAGAAAACCGGCCAATGGAGCCACTACAAGGAGTTCGACTGTGAGTTCCAGTTCGCCGACCTTTTAACCGTCTCCGCATACCAAATGATGTTCATCATCCGCGACGACAGCCTTGGAACCAACAAGATCAAGCGGTTCACCGTCCAAGGGAAAAAGGTGGGTGAGGAGATCATGCAAAAGATACTTCAAAAGCCGCTTCCATTCATCGCTTCAGTCACATGGCCGAAGCCGGTTATCGTCTCGCGCGAAGGCTGGAAAGCCCGGCCCCCCAAAGGTGAGTATAACTATCACGAACCCCGTAAAATTGTGATCCATCATTCCTGGGCGCCCACCCAAGCCCAGTATGCGGGCTCCGCGACGATTCGTGGAATTCAGAATTATCACATGGATGACGAGGCCACAGGTTGGATTGACATCGGATACCATTTTCTGATCGGCCCCGACGGAATCATCTACCAGGGAAGACCGGAAACTGCGGTCGGAGCGCATTGCCCACCCAACACCACGCTGGTCGGGATCTGCATTATCGGTAACTACGATCCGAACAACGATCTTCCGAACGAGCAGATCGATCGTTCCCTCATCGATCTCCTTTCCTGGCTTTCATCCACATACTCGATCGATCCGAAGCAGTTCTACTACGGCCACCGGAATTTCTCGCCGAAGTCCTGCCCGGGAGATCTTCTTTACGACAAGCTTCCCTTGTATCGTGAAGCGGTTCTGAAAAATCTCGAACAGCAGAAATAGACCGAAGGCGAAAGCCGGAATCAAGAATCAAGAATTAAGAATTAAGAATTAAGAATTAAGAATTAAAAAGCAAGAAGCAAGAAGCAAGAAACCAGAAGTGAAATCTCAACGGGAAAATGGCGGTCTCCTGGAACTCACGCCGGATGCGATTGAGTCCCTCAAAGGCAGCCCACTCTTCAACGATGATCTCAGGCCCGTCCCTCTGGCCAACCGCACCTGGAACGTCTGGAACATTGCCTCGCTCTGGGTCGGAATGGCCGTTTGCATTCCGACCTACCAATTGGCTTCCGGGTTGATCGATCAAGGAATGAACTGGTGGCAGGCGATTCTTACGGTTTTCCTCGGAAACGGGATCGTGCTGATCCCGATGGCCCTCATCGCTTTTGCCGGGACGAAATACGGAATTCCATATCCGATCTTCTGCAGGGCCAGCTTCGGCCTGAATGGGGCGCATTTGCCTTCCCTGCTTCGTGCGGGGGTTGCATGTGGATGGTTCGGAATCCAATGCTGGATTGGCGGCCAATTTCTCAATGTGGCGCTGGTACAGTGTTTCCCGCCCTGGGAACGGCTCGACCGACAGTGGGTTTATTCTTTCGACCCGTCGAAAAACGCCGACACGGCAATGGCTGATGCAACCAAAGCCTCGGAAGCCTCGATAGAGGCCGGTCTCAAGCTGGCGAACCTCCGGGCGGAGTTCGACAGACTTCGCGATGCCAAAGACCCCGGTCTTCAGGCTCGAGAACCCGAGCTACATGAAGCGACTGCCGCTGCCCGGTCAGCTCAATCCAAAGCGGCTGAGGCGAAGAGGTA
>MNYA01000289.1 GCA_001872985.1 bacterium CG2_30_54_10
TTCGCCTCGCGAAGTGAATTCGCGAGGCTCATCCCCCGCGGTCGGGCGCTTTGCGCCCTCCGGTCTGCCTTCACTCTTCCCCCGACTTATTGAGATGATGCTGCATCACCATCCTGTTCACAACCAAACAGCTACATCGTAACTGTACTACCTGATTCCATTAAATTGGCAAGGATTATTGCTCAAAATCAATACTCTTTCCCAACATAGCCTATTTCTTCCGCATGCCGACAATCAGGTCGTGAACCTTCGGGCGGTCTGGAGGAGGTTTGCGACCACGCTCCACTTCGCGGAAAAACGTATGCTCAGGTTCATTTCGGAATTGATGACAAAGGACGCGAAAGTAGCCCGGGCTAAAGCCAAATCGTCTGGCAATATCGGCTGACGCGCCTTCCCCGAGATAAAAGGCTCTCAAAGCCTCATATTGACGCTGGAAAGGGTTTGCTGGAATCATGAAATAGTTTCGAAAAATTGTTATGTCATTAGTGTTCTTAAAAGGCATGAAAAAAATTATGACATGAGCTTTTCCTTGTCAAGCACAAAAAAGTGATTTCTGACAACAATGACTAATAATGCCACTTTTGCGGAGTTATCATTTTTTGAATCAGGGTGAGTCCTGACAAGTTGTACACTTTGGAAAGTGCGTTTTGAGTAAAGTAATTGGGTAACCGTTGTGAGCGGTGAATAAAGCGCCTGAAAGTGCGCCAACTGCGCCATCTACCACGAAATTATTGACTTTTCCTGGTCAGCAAATGGAAAGCGGTACTGCGAAAGGAAAGGAGGCTGAAATTTTCCCTTCCGAGCGTCAATATTTGTTAGGCGGTTTTTGGTCCGTGGAAATTCAGGCTAGCCTCAGGCAGCGATATTTCAGGGTAGACCCCCAAAGAAATGAGCCCTTGCTTCCCATCTATGCGATATTTGTAGCGCCATCTTTTCGACCCGCTGGGATGGACCTCAAGATATAGGCCACCTCCGACAAAGAGAAAATATGACTTTTCCTTGGGTTTCGAGGTTCGTATTTTCATCTCGGTCAACGGATGGATCATTTTCATGTTTTCCTCCTTTTCCCCTGACCAACAAAAGGAATCGAGGCTTTTGGTATAACTTTTTTTGCTGAGTATAACTTCCTTGCCAAATTATACCCAAAATTGTTGAATTTCGTCGAATTCCCCCGAACCATCCCGAACTGCCGAGAAGCAAAAAACCCGCTTCTTCAGCGGGTTTCTAGGACGTATTAAAACTACCTTGGATTGAACAGAAATAGCCCCAGGGGGACTCGAACCCCCGCTCTCAGCCTTGAGAGGGCTGCGTGTTAACCGGTTACACCATGGGGCCAGAAACAAAGCTGGGGCGCAGGGACTTGAACCCCAATAGGCAGATCCAGAGTCTGCAGTCCTACCATTAGACGACGCCCCAAAAGCGACCTTATGCTAATACATTCCATGGCGGAAGTCAAGCGGCTAAATTCGCCAAATGAAGTGTGGAAGATCATTTGACAGCCGTTTCCCTCTATGGTACAATCCGTCCGACGTCAAACAAGTTGAGGAGGTGTGGCACATGGCCCGTGCAAAAACAATCAAAAAAGCCGATGTGAAAGTCATTGAGCCCGTTGTCCGAAAAAAAGACAAAGAGAAATCAGAGCAAGGTTCTCCCCGGGAATACTCGCAAAGTGAAACATACGAAGAAGGGGAAATGATTTATCACAAAACATGGGACGATCTCGGCGAAGTTCTCGAAATCGGAACCACGGAAGACGGTATAAAGAAAGCTAAGGTTCATTTTGAGAAAGTCGGAGTAAAGAATCTCCGAATAGGTCAGGTCGGCTAGCCGCGCGACTACCGAAGAGCAACCCTGGTTCCGTAGAAGGCTCGTTGCCCCCCCTGCAAGCCTCTGCCAGTTTAAAAAACAGGCGGAGGTTTATCTTTTCCCGTATCCGCTCATAAAGAAGGGGCATTAGCTGATTCCCAACATAAAACGAGATTACTCAAATTCGTTCGGAACGACAAACGACGCTGCCATTTCGACCAAAAGAGAAATCTTGCGCCAGGGATCATTGAGTTACCCCGAATTATTGAGTAGATGCCTTTTCCCGCCCATGTCCACTGTCCAGGTTTCGGAAAATCCTTTGAAATGCCGATGTATCTGATGGGAGGATCGCGCATCTTATGGTTGCTGGAACCGATCTGCGAAATCGCGGATTATGGCTGCTGAAGCCATGTTCGCGACGTCTGATCGGTTTTTTGTCCCACCAGGAAGCGCATCTTCGTGGAGAGGCCGCCCGTGCACTCGGCCACATCGGAGATCCAGAAGCAGTTCCACCGCTCATCGAAGCCCTGATGAGGGAAAAGCAGGACGAGCAAATGCCCATCGCCCTTGCCGAAATCGGAGATTCGGCGGCTCTTCCGGCTTTGATCGATGCTTTCAACCAAGCCGATCGGGAAGTTCGTCCGAACATTTGCTCAGCCCTGGGAGCTTTCAAGGATCCGAAGTCTGTTGCCTGTTTGATAACAGCATTATCCGATCCCGATCCAAACGTCAGGTTCCATGGGATCACAGCGTTGGGGAAGCTGAAAGACCCGGCCGGAGTCTCGCATCTTCTTGGGTGCCTGGGCGAAGCGAACGAGTGGATTTTCCTCAATGTTATCGATGCATTGTCGCGCATCAACGATCACCGGGCGACAAATCCTCTGGTGGCGTTCTACCTGAAAGAGGGGAACGAGCGGAAGCGTGCGGCGATCATCACAGCGCTCGGTTTTCTGAAGGATCTCACCTCTGTTCCGACACTATCAAAAGCCCTTCGGGATCCCGACGATCGGGTCAAGGCGAACGCGATCGAAAGCCTTCGCCAGCTCGATCTTCCCAAGGAAAAAGTTCTTTCGCTGATTCAACCTTTTCTGAAACATCCGAACAACAGGGTACGAGGCAATACGATCGTCGCCGTCGCGGGTTTGAAGCTGGTCGACCTGAGGCCGATCATCAATCCGATGCGGGAAGACCCCGATAAATGGGTCAGGGCAACCTTAGGCTTTGTCCTTTCCAGAGTCGACCATCCCGAGGCAATGAATATCATCGTCGAACTTTTAAAGGATGAAGACGGCGATGTTAAAAAGAATGCCGCACGCGCTCTGGCGGCCAGGGCAAGCGACAAGCAGACCGACATCCTGGTTAGACTTTTGAGCGATCCGACACCCTTCGTCCGCCTCCAAGCCGTCTCGACTCTCGGAAAGATCCGTGCGGCCGCCTCAGTAGGAACCCTTGGAAATATCTTCGGCACCGAGCGAAACTTCAAGATCCGATCTGCAATAGTCACGGCTCTGGGCCTGATCGGGGACCAAGCGGCAATTCCTCTCCTGCAGAAAGCGCTCAAGGACAGGGATTCCCGTGTTCGCGCCAACGCAGTCGAAGCGTTGGAGCATATTCTCGGCGAAGTGGCCGCCCTCATGCTCAAGCCTGTAATTTCCGACCCTGACAATCGAACCCGTTCCAACGTGGCGAAGGCATTGTTCCGAATCGGGGACGTGGCTGTCCTGGGGGACCTTGAAAAAATGCTTCTCGACAAGGAACTTGCGACAGTGGTTTCAGCCACTTACGCTCTCGGTCAGATCGGGCTCGCGCTCAAGGAACTCGACGTCTCGCCTCTACTGCAGCCTCTCAAATCATCCCTCAACGCGGTAAAGGTACAGGCTCCCAATCTCGCACCCGCTCCTTCTCTCCCACCTTCCCTCACTCCCTCTCTCGGGCCGACTTCGGCTGCCACACCCGGATCCGGTCCCGCGCCGGCGAAAGCATCCCTGACCGGGAACTCACAAGCCATCGCCGCGCCTGGAAAGAGGCCGTCTGGAAAGGAGGCTCTGCGCGAGTTTTTCCTCGAGCAATTCAATGCCGGTCGGTTTAAAGAAGCCCTGGATGCAGTTCAGGCATATATCGCGCAGTATCCGTTCGACCTGATGGCAAACTTTTTTTTGGGAAATTTGAACTTCCAGTTGAGCAAATTCGATGCGGCCATTGATGCCTTCAAGAAGGTCGTCGAGATGGATCCCTTCCATGTTCAGGCCTACAGCAATCTGGGAGTTTCCTGCTATCGAACCGGGCGTATCCAAGAAGCGATCCATTATTTCAAGCAGTCGCTCAAGATCCAGCCCGATCTTTCGGTAATCCGTTTCAATCTTGCGAACCTCCTCCTGAAAGAAAGCAAATGGGAAGAAGCCATCGCCCAGTATGAGGAAGGAAAGCGCTATCAGAAAGCCCCTGCCCGGGTTCTGGCAAGCCTCGGGTTTGCATACCAGAAAACCGGCCAGTATGAAAAGGCTGTTGCCAACTATGAAGCTTCGGTGACGGCCGACCCGAGGGATCCGGGAGTTTATTACAACTGGGCTCTGATTCTGGTGCGTCAGGGTAAAAAGGAGAAGGCAAATGAGGTCGTTCACGCTGCTATCAAGACCGTCCCCCCAGGGTCGGCAGGTTTGAAAACCCTTCGGGAACTCCTCGAACGGCTCAATCAATGATGGGGAAGTCCTTCGCCTGATGACGGCCCAAAGTGGTAGCGACGTCCAACCGCTGCTGTGAGACCCCCAAGCCTCCGCCAGTTTTAGGGCATTCCAACGTAGCCTGGTTTTTAACAACCCCAACGTGCTTCAAAGGTCGCACGAATCGATGCCGGGAATTCCTCGCCCCCACCCCATCGCGGAACTTGGCGGACATGGTTGCTCCTCCTTGGAATCTGGCTTGGAATTGCGATCGCCTCGGTCATCATTCCGGCCGGGGTGCTTTCAACCCTTCTCACTCAGACCGCCGCAGCCATGAAAGTAGCCGGCCAAAGCGAGCAGCAGAACCGCGTTGAACGCCTTCTCCGTTCATTGGATAATAGCATCAACCCGGGAAATCTGCTTTAAATCTTTCTCGATCGATTTTCGCGGCTTCTCTTCCGGTGCGGACTGAACTCAACCCTGGCGACAAAATGGGAAGAAAGATTGTCGAGGAAGCACCGGTTTCCCGCTCAAACACGATTTCTCGTATGAGTTTAGCGGTCTGAAGTCAAAAAGCCTCAAACGCAGATCGGATCAACGTTACGCCCACTTCTCGATAATTGGCATGTAAATTTTCCAAAGTGTCTGTTTGAGCGAGGGTTCGAGGTATTCACTTCAGCAGGCTAAACACTTACGAAAAAAGTAGATTTGTGGATCCATGCGGTTTTGAAAGATTTGCCTTCTGGTT
>MNYA01000204.1 GCA_001872985.1 bacterium CG2_30_54_10
GCGCCCGACCGCGGGGGATGAGCCTCGCGAATTTACTTCGCGAGGCGAAGGGGGGCGCGTGCCCCCCTTTATTGAGAAGTTACCGCGAATTCACTTCGCGTGCCGAGAGGGGGCGCGTGCCCCCTCTTTTTGAGAAGTTACGGATTTAATCTCCAACATTCCTTTATTACAGTCTTGCAAAGGAGGCGTGGATCTTTCGACAGCGGTCTGGAAAATCGCTTTTCTTAATTTCCTCGAGAAAAGTATTGGCTCCATCGATCCTTTGTTCGATCAGACCGAGAGTTTCCATGAAATCGAGGACTTTAATGATCTCCTCAACCGGTTGAAGGAATGCTTTTGAAAGGCTTTGAATGAGTGCTTCGCGGTTGATCGGGCGCGGATGATGTTGCTGAAGGAGATGAATAATTTCGGCGATCCCGAGAAACAGGTCCGGGTGTTGAGCAACATGCGTTGTGGTTTTTTGGAGGCGCATCACCAGCGCATTGAGAACCGCCGTGATTAGAGGGGACGATTTGCCGATGTAATCATCGAAATCCCGGCGGGAAATTTCCGCCACCTTGGAAGCGGTCAGAGCCTGTGCGCTGGCAGTTCGCTTCTGGTCTTTGAGCAAAAGTGCCATTTCCCCGAAAACAGAAATCGGCTCGATAACAGCCATGATCGTTTTTTTCTCGGCCACCTGAACGGAAATTTCGACTTTCCCTTCGGTGAGAATGAAGGCCGCGTTACCAACGCAGCCCTCTTTGAAGATGTACGCATTCTTGGGAAATTCTCTAACTTGCGACTTCATTTGGGACCTCGCCTGATGAATTGCACTTCGACGCCTTCAACTTACCCCGGCGCCATCAACTGGCGCAACATTACCGGGGACGTAATTACCAAAAAATACTAAACACTTCAAGAAATTCAAGAGAATCATGGCGGCCACCGGGGTCGCAGAGCTCACAGAAGCGGAAATTCAGCGTTCTTTGGTAATCACTATTGAGAAGTTACCCCGTAGTTTACAGTGAAGGAGTTGAAACCGTTCGGAAACCTGTGATAGAATCAACCGGATGGAACCTTCCCACAATTCATGCCCCGGCGTATCCGGCCGATCAGGCGCCGTAAAATCACCTGAAACTTCATCGGGTAAAGCCTTTTTGCATCCCGGCGAGGGCGTTGAAGAAATCGTTGATTTTTCCAGGTTGTCGTTACCTCTTGAGGTTGGCTCGAGCGGATGGAACTGGTGGAAAGGCGCAGGGGGTTTCCGCCTCGAAGCCGAATCCATTTTATTGCAAAATGAGAAAATCCCCCGGAAGCTTTCATTCAATGAGATCGTCTTCGCCGAACTCCAGAAACGGCAACTTTTATTGACCATCCGCTCAAACCCAGGTGAAGAGAAACTTTCCCTGACACTGCCGCCCGCCCCTGAAAAGGTATTCAACCTTTTACAAAGGCTGAGGGCAGAGTACAAGCGCTGGCAAGAAATCTCAGCTCAAAGAATGAGCCCAACGGAGACAATCCATCTGATCGACGAAATCGGAGAGTGGGTCGGGAAACCCTGGGTCCGAAGCGTCGAGGTATTAATGAACCTTGCTTTTGTTTCCGGAGCCACCGACCTTCATCTCGAACCATTGTCCAACAAAACTCGCGTCACTCTCCGGATCCGCGGGGCGCTTAACGATGCTGGAACCTTCAATATGACCAGACATTCCGGGATCATAGCCCGGCTTAAACATCTTGCCGGTTGCCATTCACATCTGACCGGCATTCCCCAGGAGGGCGCCTGGAACGCTTCTGATGGTAAGGGCATCGAAGCCCGGCTTGCGATCTTCCCTTCCCTCGACGGAGAACGCGCGGCAATCAGGTTGGTCCGGCCCCTTCAATTCCCCGACCTTGCCTCGCTCCGCTGGAATCCCGCTAAAATCATGGCTTGGCGCGAGCTCATCGGTGCTGGGCCAGGCTTGATACTGATTACCGGCCCCGTCGGAAGCGGAAAAACCACGGCGCTGTATGCCACTCTGGCGGAGCTTGCGCGATCGGAAAAGGCAAGCCGGGTGGTCACACTCGAAGATCCGGTCGAGGGAAAGGTCCCCGGAATCTGCCAGGCATCCCTCGACCCACGTGCAGGAATGGGTCTTGCCGATTCGTTCAAGTTCTTGTTGCGCCAAGACCCTGACGTAATGGCTCTCGGCGAAGTCCGGGATCCGGCGTGTCTCCGGGAAGTTCTTCAGGCAGGTCTGGCGGGGCATCTCGTCCTGGCAACATTTCATGCAGCTTCTCCGCGTGGCGCCATCGACCGAATGCGTCAAATGCGAGTGGATCGTGATTTGCTGGCATCCGGTCTTCGCGGAATCGCTTCACTGCGGCTGAACGGCGATGAAAGTGGATCCGAACCTGAGCCTGTTGTAGAGATCGCCGCGGTCGAACATGAAATGAAGAACGGAACGATCGAGCTGTCCGGCATTTTCCCAAAATCAATTTTTCCAGAGCCCGCAGGCACGGAGACAGCCTGCACAAAGTCACCAGAAGCAGAATCAGCGGGCTCAGAATCAGCAGGCTCTGAGCGGGCAGGCGCAGGGTCAGCAAGCGCTGAGCGGGCAGGCGCAGGGTCAGCAAGCGCAGGGTCAGCAAGCGCAGGGTCAGCAAGCGCAGGGTCAGCAGGCGCTGAGCGGGCGGGCGAAGAGACCCGCTCAAAAAGGCCACGGAAATGATCTGGGACACCCTTCTCGCGATCTGGGGTTGCCTTTTCACGGGCTGGAGGGAACAGCGCCGGCGCGAAACGATGCAAGTTTTCGGGTTAAGCCTGGCAAGCGGCCTCCCCTTGGACACATCCATTCGCATGGCCGCCGAAACCTCTCCCTGGCCGCCGATGCGGCGGGCGTTCGCGTTCCTTCAGCAGTCGCAATCGCAGGGATACATGCTGAAAGATGTCGTTCTTCAGGCGGCTTGCGCCGAAATCGCAATGTCGGCCCGGGGAATCATTGGTTCCAACCTCAAAGACCGAGAAAAAGGTGAGATTTTGCAGGTCAGTGCCCCGGCGACCGAATCGCCCTGGCTTCGCCGCAAAGGAAACCTGGCTTATCTTTTGCGTGAGTTCGCGATCGGCCTTTTGATTATGATGGCAATAGGGCTTTTCGTGATTCCTCAGTTCGAGGACATCTTTCTTGGAATGCATCTGCAACTGCCACTCCAGACTCGGATTCTTTTTAAGGCTTCCGTTCTTTTTGGCGACTGGGCATTCGGCATTCTGTTGGTTGCGATCCTACTTGAACAAATATTAAAAGGAGGGTTACCCTTTTTGGGCCGAGATGCCCGCAATGCTGAAGCGATCGAAGTGATGCGCATACTGCACAATCTTGACCCGGGGCGCATCCCGGAGGTGCTTGGAATCATCGGACACCCGATGATCCTGCCTTTCACCGGGCAAGGTTTCAAAATGATTTCCGAGGCGCTGATTAACAACGAACCCCTGAATGACGCGATCGCCGGAATCGAAATCGATCGGACATCCGGATGGATCATCGCCCAGGCACTCCAGGGCCATGCAGGAACAGGTCTGTTCCTCGAAGCCGCGGAGCTGCTCGAAACAAGGCTGACCGCAAAAGTCAAGCGCCGGTGGATTTTTCTTGAAAACAGCCTCACCATTGGAATGGGCCTTTTCGTCGCCCTGATTTGCACAGGAGTTCTGCTTCCCTTGATCGACCTTCTTGAGAACATCTGATGGCATCGAAAACCGTCGCATCCTCGAACCCCAGGGCTGAAGAACTGCTGGTTTTCACCCAAATTCTTCAAACCGCGAAGTCCGGCAATGTCCCGCTTTCGCGCTTTCTCAACGAGGCGGCTTCGAACCTCCCTCCGGGGCGAGCAGCCGATTGGGCCGCCCGCCTTGGCACCGGAATGGCGGAGGGACGCTCTCCTTCAGATGTGTTGAACGGTATGACCGACATGGACGAGGTGCTGGCTGCGCTCCTGTCCATCCCGGGCGGGCTCGGCCTAAAGGAAGTTCTTGCAGCCTACGTGCGCCATCTCGTTTCGATCACTCAGCTCGACGAACAGCTCCGAACCGCCATTTTTCATCCTTGCATGGTTCTCTGGCTCTCCGTGGCAAACATGGTTCTGATCAACATGCATCTTTTTCCGGCGATGGCCGCGGGCTTTTCCGAACAAAGCGGGGGAATGCCCTTCTTTCTCAAATTATGGTATATCGCCTCACCCGAAACATGGCCGCTATCCTGGTTCCTTCCGGCCCTTTTGATTTTCATGGCAATTACAATGACCCGAACACTTTTCTTCGCCCCTCCTCACGAGGAATCCGAGATGCTTTTCGGCAAACTCATCGGCCTCGGGCGATTCGTGAGCAGCGAGGAACAGGGAAGATTATTCGGCACCCTCGCATTGTTCCTGGAAGCGGGGAAATCACTTTCACAGGCTCTGCGCTGGACCGCGAAGCACGGTGGAGCGCGACGGTTCCAAGCGGAATTCCTGCGTGCCGCTGAAAAACTCGAACAGGGTATTCCTCCGATGGAAGCGCTGGCCGCCGGCCCCGCCCTTCAGCCTTTGGCGCTCGGATGGGTTGAAAAGGGCGACGATTCACTTCTGATCGAAAGGCTTAGATTCATGGCTGAAGCCCATTTCGTTTCCGCCAACAGGTTCTTAGGAACGATCGAAACTCTGGGAACCGTAGTCGGCCTTTTGCTTGTCGGCGTTGTCGTTCTTCTCCTCTGCCTGGCATTTTTCCAACCCTACTGGACCTACGCCGGAAACGGCGGAGGACTTGCAGGACATTGAAATGAACGGATTCGTGAAGCGTTTTGGTTTCTCCCTGACCGAGGTTTCGGTCACCATTCTACTGCTTGCAATTATGTTCTCAACCTGCTACCGCTTCATGCGGGCGGAGCAGAGGGCCATTCAAACGACTCGACAGAGCACGCTCGCGATCTATGCACTCGAAAGCCTTCGAAATCGGGTTCTTGCTGATCTTGCAACCGGTGGCACATTCGATCTTCAAAAAGTCCGTGGCTATATCAAAGACTTCCGCTTGCCATACCGTATTTCAGTCCAACAAACCCCGGTTTCACTGGGTTCAAACAGCAAGCCGATTCTTCGGCT